>JBMTPW010000012.1:0-16874 GCA_049444115.1 Ilumatobacteraceae bacterium
CGTTCTCACGGACCGCACCTGGCCCAACCGCATCATCGACAAGGCTCCGCTGTGGTGTTCGGTCGATCTGCGCGACGGCAATCAGGCCCTCATCGACCCCATGGATCCCGAGCGCAAACGTCGAATGTTCACCGAACTGTGCGCCATGGGCTTCACCGAGATCGAAGTGGGTTTCCCGTCGGCCAGTCAGCCCGACTTCGACTTCGTGCGACAGTTGATCACCGAGGATCTGATCCCCGAGCACGTCACCATCCAGGTGTTGGTGCAAAGCCGAGACGAATTGATCGAGCGAACCTATGAGTCGCTGCAGGGTGTCGAGCGAGCCATCGTGCATTTCTACAACTCGACCAATCCTCTGCAGCGCGACGTGGTGTTCAATCTGGACAAAGACGGCATCAAGCAGATCGCCGTTCACGCCGCTCACAAATGCCTGGAAATGGAAAGCACTCTCGCCGGCTCGGAGATTCGCTACGAGTATTCGCCCGAGAGCTTCACCCTGACCGAACCCGAGTACGCCATCGAGGTCTGTGAAGCGGTGATGGACGTTCTTCGACCCACACCGACCAAACCGCTCATCTTGAACCTGCCCGCCACCGTGGAGTGCTACAGCCCAAACGTGTACGGAGACGTCATCGAGTGGTTCTGCCGAACCATCAAGAATCGTGACAGCGTCATCATCAGCCTGCACCCTCACAACGACCGCGGCTGTGCTGTGGCGGCAGCCGAGTTCGGCGTCATGGCCGGTGCCGACCGGGTCGAGGGGACGTTGTTCGGCAACGGGGAGCGGACCGGCAACGTGGACATCGTGAACCTGGCGATGAACCTTTTCGTGAACGGGGTGGATCCGGAACTGGACATCTCCGATATCGACGCCCTCCGCCGTACCGCTGAGTACTGCAATCGACTGCCGGTACATCCGCGTCATCCCTATGTGGGTGACCTCGTGTACACGGCCTTCAGCGGCAGTCATCAAGATGCCATCAAGAAGGGCTTCGAGGCCATCGATCGCAAGGCCGCAGTCGACAAGAAGGCCCCCGGTGACTACGACGTCTGGGGCGTGCCGTATCTACCCCTCGATCCCAAGCATCTCGGTCGCACCTACGAGGCGGTGATTCGCGTCAACAGCCAGAGCGGCAAGGGAGGCGTGGCCTACGTGATGAAGACCGAGCACGGTTTCGATCTGCCGCGTCGACTGCAGATCGAGTTCTCGAAGAACATCCAGCACATCACCGAGGATCTGGGTACCGAAATCAGCCCACTCACGATGTGGACGGCCTTCCAGACCGAATACCTGTCCAGCGCACCGCGTTTCGTGCTCGAGAGCCACGAGATGCGCAGCAAGTCCGGAGGTGGTGGCCGCACCACCATCACCGCCCAATTGGTGATCGACGGCGACCATCGCACCATCACCGGAGACGGGAATGGTCCGATCGACGCCTTCGTGAACGCCATGCGCTCCGGGCTCGGAGCGACCGTCGACGTCGTGGACTACTCGGAACACGCCATCGGTAAGGGTTCGGAGGCCCGAGCAGTGGCCTATGTCGAAACCATCGACGGCGAGGGTGATGTGCTGTGGGGTGTGGGGACGGACGAGAACACCGTGACCGCGTCGCTCAAAGCGGTGCTCTCGGCATACGAGCGCCACACCCAGGCCGAGAAGCACTAGCGTCGGCGGTACGTCGATTCGTGAAAGGGTTCGATCATGAAGGTCACAGTTGATTTCGATGTCTGCGCCTCCACCGGCTCATGCATGCAGGTCTGTCCCGAGGTCTTCGAGGTCCGAAGCGACGGATACCTCTACGTGCTGCAGGAGAGTCCGGGCGAGGAATTGCGCGAGAAGGTGGAACAGGCCGCCGATCTCTGTCCGACGGCGGCGATCACGGTCGAGGGCTGAGTACCCGTCGTGGGCTTCCACGACCTTCTCCGGCGCGCCTGGTCGACGAACGATTCGCAACTCTGTGTCGGTCTCGACCCCGACCCCTCCCGCCTGCCGCCCCATCTCGGCTCGGACCGACGGGCAGTTCTGCAGTTCTGTCGGGACATCGTGGACGCCACTGCGGACCTGGTGTGTGCCTTCAAACCGCAGATCGCCTATTTCGCAGCTCTCGGCGCGGAGAGCGAACTGGAGGAAATCTGCGCCCATGTGCGCTCACTTCCCCACCGTCCGGTGCTGATTCTCGATGCGAAACGCGGTGACATCGGTCCGACGGCCGAGAAATATGCCGTCGAAGCATTCGAGCGTTACGGCGCCGATGCGGTCACCGTCAATCCTTTTCTCGGAACCGACTCCTTGGAGCCGTTCCTGGCCCATCGGGGCAAAGGTGTGATCGTCCTCTGCCGCACGTCCAACCCGGGTAGCGGTGATTTCCAATCCCTGCAGGTCGACGGACGCGCCGTGTACGAACATGTCGCGCAGCGGGCCGTCGACGACTGGGCGAGCCGTGGGGAGGTGGCCCTCGTCGTCGGGGCGACATACCCCGACGAATTGACCCGGGTGCGAGCAATCGTGGGCGACCTTCCACTCTTGATTCCTGGAATCGGCGCCCAAGGCGGTGACATTCCGGCCACCGTCTCCGCTGGTCGTGACGCGCAGGGTCGTGGAATGATCATCAACTCGTCACGGGCGATTCTCTATGCCTCGTCCGGTCCCGACTTCGCCACCACGGCGCGTCGAGTGGCCGGGATCACCAGGGACCAGATCAACCAGGCCGCAACGACGCTCTGAACGCCGCCTCAAGCCGACAGAGCGTGCACGCTGATGATCCCCGGTGAAGACCGGAGATCGGCGAGAACCTCTTCGGGCACCGGACCCGACGGAGCAATGACCATGAGGGCCGAACCCGGTGTGGCGCTGCGCCCCACGTCCATGTCGTTGATGTTGACTCCGGCGTCACCCAACTTCGTCCCCACCACACCGATCACGCCGGGTCGGTCGTCGTTGCGAACCACCAACATGTTCTCGGCCGGCGGTACATCGGTGGAGTGATCTTCGATCATGACCAGACGCGGTTCTCCGCGATGCCCGGCCAGAGTTGCGGCGATGTTGTGGCCATCTCCGCGCAGGGTGATGAGATTCACGAACTCCCGCGAATCACGAGAGGTGATCTCGCGCACTTCGACACCGGCGTTCTTGGCCAATTGCGGAGCGTTCACGTAGGAGACGGGTTCGTCACTGATGGAGGAGAAGAAGCCCTTGAGAGCCGCCAAGGTGAGAATGCGATTGTCGTACTGACCGATTTCGCCCTCGGTGACGATCTCCAGTTGTTTGGGCGCCCGTCCGAGCAAGGACGCGAAAAGTCGACCGAGACGTTCGGCCAATGGCAGGTACGGGCGCAGAGTTTCGTTGGCCTCGGCTGCCGACACGTTCACGGCAAAGGGCACGAACTCCCCTGACAAGGCCAACTTGACCATGTCGGCAATGGTGTCACCGGCTTTGTCCTGGGCTTCGCGGGTGCTCGCTCCCAAATGCGGGGTGACCACGATGGCGTCCAATCCGAACAACGGAGAGTCCGTGCAGGGTTCGGTGTCGAAAACGTCGAGGGCTGCTCCGGCGATACGACCCGAGGACACCGCCTCGGCCAGAGCCGCTTCATCGACGATGCCGCCGCGCGCCACGTTGATGACGCGCAAGTGGGGTTTGGCCCGAGCAAAGACGTCGTGCCCGATGATGCCCTTGGTCTCTTTGGTCTTGGGTAGATGCACGGTGATGAAGTCGCTCTGGGACACGACCTCGCCGAGGTCCATGATCTCCACACCCATCTGACGAGCCCGGTCATCGGAGACGTACGGGTCGTATGCCACGAGCCGCATTCCGAAAGCCTGGGCGCGCTGAGCCACCAGCTTGCCGATCCGACCGAGACCGATGATGCCCAAGGTCTTGTCGGCGAGTTCGACACCTTCCCAACGGCTTCGTTCCCACCGCCCAGCCTTCAACGCGGCATGGGCTTGGGGCACGTTGCGGGCGCAGGCCAGGAGCAGCGCCATGGTGTGTTCAGCGGCGGACACGATGTTGCTCTGCGGTGCATTGACGACCATGACTCCACGCGCGGTGGCCGCTTCCACATCCACGTTGTCGAGACCGATACCGGCCCGACCCACGACCACCAGATCCTTGGCCGCTGCCAGGACGTCGGCGGTCACCCGAGTCGCCGAGCGAATGATGAGCGCCTGAACTCCCGAGAGTGCCGGGACCAGTGTCTCGGCGGTGAGATCCAGGCGCACCTCGACCTGGTGTCCCGCAGCACGCAGCACCGCAAGACCCCCTTCGGCGATTTCTTCGGAGACGAGAATCCGGGCCATGACTCCCACCATGTTGGCCGGTGAGGGTGCTCGCGCGCGAATGGGTGTGCCGACAACGGTCGCATGTCACCCCCTGACGGCAACGAGGGGCACAACTAGGCTCGCCTCGTGCGACCCGGACCGCCGCGGCATGACGCAGTTTCGATCCGCCTCGCCGAATCCCCCGATGACATGCGCCTCCTGCTCCGGGTGGCCGATGAGGTCTGGGGTGCGCCGGCTGGAGCGATGGTCAGCCCGGATTTCCTGATGGCTCTGGCGCACACCGGTGGCTACGTGGCTCTCGCCGAGATGGACGATGCTTCCCCCGGATCCAGGACACCAGTTGCAGCATCGTTCGGATTCCTGGCGCGCTGCGGTCGGGAGATCGGACTGCACTCGCACATCACCGGGGTGATACCCAGTGTGCAGCACCTTGGTATCGGACGACAGCTCAAGCACCATCAGCGGGCCTGGGCTCTCGAACAGGGACTCGGAGTGATCACCTGGACCTTCGATCCCCTGGTGCGCCGCAACGGCTGGTTCAACCTGCACGGTTTGGGAGCAACGGCCGAAGAATTCCACGTCGACTTCTACGGCTCTCTCGGTGACGCCATCAACGGCACCGACGAGACCGACCGCCTTCTGGCTCGCTGGGACCTGCGTTCGAAACGCACCACCGACGCCGAAACACGGCGACTGGCGCCGTTGCAACCCGGTCCCGGTGATCAGCTGATCCCCACTCCCGAGGACATCGTGGTCCTCCGCCGGACCGATCCCGGCGAGGCCCTGGTCTGGCGGCGGCGAATGCGCAACGCTCTGTCGGGAGCTCTGACCACCCGGCGGATCATCGGCATGACCGTCGAGGGCTCGTACGTCCTGACGGACCGCAATGATGACCTCGTCGGCGATAATGACCACGGTCGTCCTGCATGACCGAGACCCCACCATGACACCCATTCCCCCGTTGTCCCTCGAAACCGTCGAATTGCGTCGGATCGCGTTGCCCCTGGTTGCACCGTTCCGGACCTCGTTCGGAACCGAAACCGCGCGCGACATCTTGTTGGTGCGAGTCATGGCCGATGGTGTCGAGGGATGGGGCGAATGCGTGGCTGGAAACGAACCGCTCTACTCGAGCGAGTACGTCGAAGCGAGTCAACACGTGATCGAACATCACCTGATTCCGCGCCTTCGCGGTAGCGGTCTCGAGGCCACCGAGATTCAGGAACGACTGGCACCGGTGAAGGACCACCGCATGGCCAAAGCCGCCCTCGAGGCCGCGATTCTCGACGCGCAATTGCGCGCCGCCGGGATCTCCATGGCCAACTACTTCGGCGCCATTCGTCCACTCGTCCCGTCGGGGGTGTCGGTGGGCATCGCGGACTCGATCGATGCACTGGTGTCCACCGTCGGCGCATACCTCGAGGACGGATACGTCCGGATCAAATTGAAGATCGAACCGGGATGGGATGTGGAACCCGTGGCGACGATCCGGCGGGTCTTCGGAAACGACATCCCCCTACAAGTCGATGCCAACGCCGCTTACACCCGCGCCGACGGACCCCTCCTGGCGCGACTCGACGAATTCGGACTGTTGCTCATCGAGCAGCCCTTGCCGGAGGACGACGTCACCGGACATGCTCTCATCGCCGCTCAGGTTGCCACACCGATCTGCCTGGACGAGTCGATCGTGTCGGTTGCCGCAGCAGCCGATGCCATCGAACGGCGAGCCTGTTCGATCATCAACATCAAGGCCGGACGGGTGGGTGGATATCTCGAAGCAGTGAGGATCCACGACCTGTGCCGGGAACAGGACGTGCCTGTTTGGTGTGGAGGAATGCTCGAGACCGGCATCGGTCGGGCCATGAATCTGGCCCTCGCCGCCTTACCGAACTTCACCATCACCGGCGACGTCTCGGCCTCGGACCGTTTCTGGCACCGCGACATCGTCACCGAACCAGTCCGACTGGAGAATGGCCAGGTCCGTGTCCCCACCGGACCGGGCTCGGGAGTCGAATTGGATCACGAGTTCCTGAACGCAGTGACCACCTCGGTGCGCACCGTTCACGTGCGATGATTCGAAGACGACCGACAAGTCGCCGGTACACTGCCGACCATGAGTCACCCATTTCTCTCCGAAGCCTGGATGGAGGCCGCCCAGGGCATCCGCGCCAAGTACGAAGGCCAGACCCCCAAGATCAACGCCGTGGTGAAGATCAATCAAGTGATCACCGATGTGCCCTTCGGCGACGGCACCATCAAGGCCTACATCGACACGTCGTCCGGTGAGATGAGGATGGAGCTGGGTGAACTACCCGATCCGGAGGCCACGGTGACCACCGATTGGGCCACGGCACGGGCCATCTTCGCCCTCGGCGACCAGGCCACGGCCATGCAGGCATTCATGGGCGGCAAGATCAAGGTCGTCGGCGACATGATGAAGATGATGGCTCTCCAGACGGCCATGCCGCAGAGCGAGATCACCGCCAAGATCGCCGAGGAGATCAAGGCCATCACCGAATAACGGTCAATTCCCGAGTGGCGTCACGTTGCGCTCGGTCGGCATCACTCGCGACGACAACACCACGGCAATCAGGGCAACGCCGGCCGCCACCAGGAAGGCTGCGGCGAAAGAACCAGTCGTCGGTCGACCGTTGCCCACCGACTGTTGCACCGAGGTCATCACCACGGAGCCGAACACAGCCCCGAGTTGGGTCATGAGTTGTTGCATCGCTCCGGCCACGCCCAGATCTCGATCGTCGACGGCATTGGCCACCAACGAGGTCATGGCCGGACTGGACATGCCGATCCCGGCCCCCGACAGTCCGAGAGCGATGAGCATCAACATCATCCCGGTGCTCGGACCAACCGTGGCGAAGGCCAGCATCGAACCGGCGATGCAAAGACTTCCGGCCACACCCATCACCCGCTCTCCCAGACGGATGGTGATGAAACTGGCCAGGGGTGCGATGACCGCGAAGGTCAAGGGTCGCGTGATCACCACCAAGGAGATCTTGGCGGTGTCGTACCTCAGGATCTCGTCGAGTACCTGGGGAGCCAATAAGAAGCCGCCCATGTAGGCGAAATTGGAAAAGGTCTGTGACATCACCGGCAGGGCCACATTGCGTGTGCGCAACCATTCGAGGGGTAGGAGCGGATGCTTGGCCCGATCTTCGATCCGCAGAAAAGCGGCCAAGGAAACCAGGGAGACCACCAACAGCGTCACGGTGGCCGGATGGCCCCACCCCCACTGTGGTCCTTGATTGACACCAGCAAGCATCATCGCCGCACCGATGCCGAGTGTCGCCGAACCGGCCACATCGAAGGTGATGCCTTCGGCGCGCTCGGTATCGGGTAGCAACCACAGCGCAATGACCACACCGATGAAACACAGCGGTGCCTGGAACACGAATATGACTCGCCACCCGAGGGCTTCCACCAGAGGCGCACCAGCCACCACTCCGAGAACGGGAGCACCGGCGTTCACGAAACTCCAGTAACTCAGTGGGCGGACACGTTGTTCCGGGGCGAAGAGGCGGTTGATATAGGCCATGGTCGCCGGACCCGTGGCCGCACCAGCCGATGCCGACAGGATGCGGAAGAGCACCATGCTCGGGGCATTCCACGCCACGGCGGTGAGAGCGGCGAAGATCCCGGCTCCGGTCAGTCCGAGGACGAAAACCCGCTTGTGACCCCAGAGGTCTCCGGCTTTCCCGAATGCCGGACCGACGACACCGAAGGCCAGCATCGGACCGGTGATGGACCAGGAGACGACCGAAATGGACGAGTCGAACTCGTCGGCGATGGATCCGAGCGAGACCACCAGGATGGTGATCGTGAAGCCCACACTGAACAACGCCGAGAGCACCACCACGAGTACGGCCCAGTGGCGATCGATGGGAACGCGATCGCCGATCCACCGCCGCAGAAGGATCGGCCAGGGGACGACTCCTACTTCGTCGACTCCGACGGAGTCGACGTTGAGAGTGCGCGGATTGGTTTCGCGGGCGTCAGCGCCCACGGGTCAGGATTTCGGCGCCAGAGCTGACATGGCCTCGGCAAGGCCGTCGACTGTCCAGCGGTCGTTCTGGTTGATTTCCTCGGCCATGGTCCAGGACTGCACTCGGGTCACTTGACCACCTTGCACGTAGAAGGTTTCGCCGTTGAAGGCGCACTTCTCCGAGGACAAGTAGGCCACCAAGGGACTGACATTTGCCGGATCCCACATGTCGAAGGCACCCTCCTTCGGAGCCATCACGTCTTCGAGCCCGGGAGTGGCCAGGGTCAAGCGGGTCCGAGCGGCCGGAGCGATGGCATTGCTCTTGACGTTGTAGCGCGACAGCTCCTTGGCGCAGATCTGACTGAAGGTGGCGATACCCGACTTGGCTGCTCCGTAGTTGCTCTGGCCCGGGTTGGAGAACAGTCCGGAGGTGCTACTGGTGTGCACGACGTTGCGAGGTTTGGTCACGCCGGCCTTGGCCTGTTCACGCCAATACGCAGCGGCATGGCGGGTGGGAGCGAAATGACCCTTCAGGTGAACGGCGATGACCGCATCCCACTCGGCCTCGCTCATGTTCACCAGGACGCGATCGCGCAGGATTCCCGCGTTGTTCACCAGGATGTCGAGATCACCGAAGGCATCGATGGCGCTCTGCACCATGCGAGCCGCCCCGTCCCAGTCGGCGACGTTGTCGCCATTGACGATGGCCTCCCCGCCCATGGCCTTGATATCGGCCACGGTCTGCTGCGCAGGAGTGATGTCGTTACCGGTTCCGTCGTTGGCACCACCGAGGTCGTTGACGACGACCTTGGCACCTTCGGCGGCGAACAACAGTGCGTGTTCACGGCCCAAACCGCGACCCGCTCCGGTGATGATGGCGACGCGACCGTCGAGTGCTCCCATGAGACGTTCTCCTCCTGCAATCGTTGCCTCGACAGACTACGTCTCCCAGCGAAAGACCGGAGAACCGGTCAGCCACCACGCGTACAGGAGTGACTCACGTCAATTTGAGATCGATTGCCGTGCCACGTGGCAGCGTCTGGCCGACCTTCACCGCAGTTCCGGCAGATGTCACCGCACTCACCTTGCCCGATTGATTGCCTTCCACGGTGCCGACGGCGAATCCTGCTCCCTCGAGCAATGCCGTGGCCTCGGCGAGCGTCTTCTTGCGAACATCGGGAACGGTGACCAAATCGGGTCCTCGGGAGATCGAAACCGTCACGGCCTTCCCCGGGGCGAGCAACTCGCCAGCCGCTGGCGACTGGGCAATGATCGCACCCGCCGGGTGCTCGCTGGAGAACTGCGTGTCGGCTCGGTTCAACTTCAAACCCAGGTTCTCGAGCAGCGCCGTGGCACTGTCCACGGTGAGACCGATGAGGCTCGGAATCTCGGCCGGAGTCGGTCCTTGAGACACCAGGATGTCGATGGTGGTGCCCTTGACGACTTCGGCACCGGCCTGCAGGTTGGGTTGCTCGGCGACTTGAATCCCGAGAACGCTTCCCTCCGGAACGGTGTCGCTGTATTGCAGGATCTCTTCACCAACGACGAATCCGGCGTCGGTCAAGGCCATGCGCGCCGTATCGGCTTTCATGCCGACAATGTCCGTCAGGGGAACTGGAGAGGGGCCCGAGGAGACGAAGAAGGTGATGCTCCCACCGGACCGGAGTTGCGAGCCCTCGGGAGGATCGGTTCGGATCACCTGGCCAAGAGCGATGTCATCGTTGAACTCCTCGACGGTCTCCACGTTCCAGGCGAATTCGGTGACGAGATTGAGTGCCGAACCCTGGTCCAGGCCGGCCAGTGCGGGCACCGCATAGGACTTCGACTGCGTGGCATTGAAAACGAAGTAGCCACCAGCGATGACCACCAACACCGCCACCGCAACAACGATCCAGCGGACAACGGAGGGTCCGTCACCAACTTCGTCTTCGAGCAGATCGAAGGCCTCTCCGGTCACCACCGGATTCACAGCCGTCATGGCTCCCCTCGGTGGTGTCGCTGCCGTGACCGTGGTGGGCACGTCGCCGATCATCCGACCGGAGGCGCCCTGCCGGTCGCCGAATCGTGGGATTCCCCCCGAGGGTGTGGGCGTATCGACCCGACTGGGGGTCGGGTCCTGCAAAGATGTCTCGCCGGTGGTCGGAAAATCACCGATCCGCAGACGCGGCGCCGACGGTTCCATCGGAATGGGTGATGGAGCAACGGTCGGCTGCTCAGTGGTCTCGCTGGGACGGAACAATGTGGCACTCGAATCGTCACCGAAGCGGATGCTGCCCGAGGGATCGCGGCGTTCGGCACTTCCACCCGGCATCGGCATCATGACGACCTGCAACGGCGCGGGACGACTGAGCGTCGGTGCCGCCTGGACCAGACCGCGCCCCATTTCAGCAGCACTCGAACGGTCCGAAGGATCGGATCGCCCGGCGCGTTCCAACACCGAGGCCAATCCACTCAAGTCGGCCGAGACCGGGAAGAGACGGTTGACGCGTGCCGACAGCGTGCCGACCACCGAATCCATGAGAAAAGGAACCTGACCCGAGACCGCCTCCACCAGAACCAGAGCCAGCGCGTACACATCGGCCTTTTCGTCGAATTCTCCGCCGGTGGCCTGTTCGGGGGCTGCGTAGCGAGCCCTCTCCATGGAGATGCCCTTGGTGTCGGACCACGCGCGTTCCGAAATCACCGAGACCACCCCGAGGTCGGCAACGCGCGCCTTGCGGTCCTCGCCGAACATGATCGCCGAAGGCCGCAAATCGTGATGGACGAACCCGCGCTTATGGGCGTAATCGAGAGCTCGGCACACCTCCACGCCGAGCACCAAGGCTTGGCTGGGGGACAGGAATCGATTCCGGTCCAGCATGTCGGCGAGCGTCCCCCCGGCCAGCCGCTCCTGGGCGACGTACACACGATTCTCTCCGCGAACCTCGACGCGACCATAGGCAACCGTCGGAACCAGATTCGGATGGCTCAACTGCGCAACCGCCGCAGCTTGGTTCAAGAGCGCCGTGCCATCGGCACGTGAAGCGGCTCCGGAAAAGAGACGGACGACAACGTCCTGGCCGGTGCGCTGGTCCACGGCGAAGTAGGCGGTGGACGAGGTCGAGCGGGACTGTTCGGACACCAGCACGAACCGGTTGTCGATCAGTGATCCGACCAGGGAATCGAGGTCGTTGTTTTCGAAGAAGGACATTGCTCCCAAACTAGTGGCATTTGTCAATCATGTGACCACAGGCTCGGCCCGAAAGTGCGAACGTACTGGGCCATCGGCGAGAATATCGGCGTGGAAACCAGCGGTGCCGAGTCCCGGACTCGTCGAAAACTGACCCCGGAAATCATCGTGGTCAGCACTGCGGTGGCCATCGGCCTGGTGTTGGTTTTTCTCGGCCTCACCTCGGCCACGACGGGTCGCGATGCACTGGGGTATCCCGATGCCATCACCGACATCGCCCCAGCCCCCAACGATCGTCAGGTCTTGTCTCAAACGGAGATCCTGGTCGACCTGGCCGATGGTTACGAGGCCGTTCTGGTACTCGACGGCATCGAACTTCCGGTGACCAAACTCGAAGACGTGACCGGACTGCTGGCCGAACCAGGTCAGCAGATCGAGTTGCCGCCAACGGCCATCTACGACCAGGGAAACTCGCTCATTCGTTTCGAACCACGCGAAGGTGCCCCGGTCGAGCGTTACCGGACCGGCGTGCACCAGGTTCAGGTGATCTTCTGGAAGATCGAGGACGGCCGCAACGCCTCGCGGAGCTATTCCTGGAGTTTTGAGGTTCTCTGATCCTCAGATCTCGTCGTCATTCTGGCAGTTCGCCGGTTTCCAGTAGACGCCCGAAGGCCGCCTCGTCGATGATCGGTACACCCAGTTCTTCGGCTCTGGAAACCTTGCCTGCACCAGGTTCTCGGCCCACCACCAAGGCAAAGGTCTTCTTCGAGACCGAACCAGGACTTTTTCCACCGCGCTCCTTGATGGCGCGCTCGGCGCCGTCTCGATCGAACCCGTCGAGGGTTCCCGACACCACGACGGCCTTCCCAGCCAGGACTTGCGGCAGAGCCGACACCTCCACCCGACCGAAATCCACGCCAGCCCGGCGCAACTTGTCGATGAAGGCGCGATTGCCCGAATTGGCGAACCATGAGGTGATCGAAGCGGCGATGACTGCTCCCACACCTTCGACCGTGGCCAATTCGTCGGCGGACGCCTCCATGATGCGATCCAGACTGCCGAAATCCCTGGCCAGGGCCTCGGCCGCCGATGGACCGAGATGTTTGATCCCGAGGGCCGTGAGAAGTCTTGGCAAGGGTCGGGTTTTCGAGCCTTCGATGGAATCGAGCAGCTTCTGAGCACTGATGGCCGCGAACCCCTCGAGGGTCAGCAATTGCTCCACGGTCAAGGAGTAGATGTCACCCGGATCGCCGACCAACCCGGCATCGCACAACTGCAGAGCGGTGCGCTCGCCGAGACCTTCGATGTCCATGGCTCCGCGCGACCCGAAGTAGATGAGACGTTGATCGCGCTGATTCGGACAACTCGGTTCCACACAGACGTGATTGGCCTCGCCTTCGGGACGGGTCAGGGTGCTGCGGACGGGACATGGGCACACGGTCGGGAAGGTCCACGGCTTGGCAGATTTCGGCCGTCGCGACAGGACCGGACCCACCACCTCGGGAATCACATCCCCGGCTTTGCGCACTGTCACCACGTCTCCGGGACGGACATCTTTGAGCCGAACTTGATCCTCGTTGTGCAAGGTGGCCATGGCCACGGTCGATCCCCCGACGAACACCGGCTCGAGAACTGCGAACGGGGTCACCCGACCCGTACGCCCCACCGAGATCTGGATGTCGAGCAGAGTGGTGGTGCGCTCCTCGGGTGGGAATTTGAACGCGATGGCCCAGCGCGGGGCGCGGGCGGTGAAGCCCAACCGCTCCCGTAGCGACAGATCGTCGATCTTGATCACCACGCCATCGATTTCGTACGGCAATAGATGCCGTTCCTCCTGCCACCGATGACAGAACGCCATCACGTCGTCGAAACTCGCACAAGTGGTCACATGGGGGTTCACCGGAAACCCGAGTTCTCGTAGGAAATCCAGGGTGGCGTGATGGGAAGTGAAGTCGGGCCCACCGATCACTTCGCCGAGTTGATAGGACCAGAAGGCCAAGCCACGTCCGGCGGTGACCGTGGCATCCTTCTGACGCAGGCTGCCCGCCGCGGCGTTGCGCGGATTCACGGGAACCGGCTCGGGGCGCTTGCCGGCTGCGACCCGGTTGGCGTTCTCCGACTCCTTGGCCGCCCTCAAACGCTGAAAGGCGTCGATGGGGAGATACACCTCACCCCGAACTTCGAGCACGTCGGGCGCACGACCTCCTGCCGGTGGAGTCAGGTGCTTCGGAAGAAGGTCAATGGTGGCCACATTGGCAGTGACGTCTTCTCCGATTCGACCATCACCGCGCGTTGCCGCCTGGACAAGGCGACCCGCTTCGTATCGGATGCTGATGGCCAAACCGTCGATCTTCAATTCGCAGGCGTAGGTTGCGCCATCGGAACCACTACGGGTGATCCGTTCACCCCAGGCCGACAATTCGTCGAAGTCCATGGCGTTGTCGAGGCTCATCATCGGCACCCGGTGTTCGACCGGGGCGAACGTTCCCGACACCACCCCCCCGATGCGTCGGGTCGGCGACTCCTCGGTCACCAGTTCGGGATGTTCGGATTCGAGGCGTTCGAGTTCTCGGACCAACTCGTCGAATTCCGCATCGGAAATCTCCGGCTGATCGTGCTCGTAGTACAGGAGTTGATGGCGTTCGATCTCGCGTCGCAACAACGCGACTCGTTCGGCCAAGGAATCCTTCACCACCTCATTCTGCTCGTTTCTCGCCCGTTCAGGCACCGACGGTCAGACGCGTCGCCACCGCCTGCGTGCGCACGCGTTCACCGATGTCCCGCACTTGCGCGTACACGATGCCAGCGGTGGTTTCCGTGTGATTGGCCAGACCACAGGCCGGAGTCACCAAGGACTGTCGACGCAGCCGCATGGCATCGCATCCGCCTTCCACGAGGTCGCACCAGAGCGCAGTGAGTTTCTTCCACGACCGTTCGGCACTGGCCATCACCGGACCGTGCGTCGGCACGACCCCCCAGGCGATCACCCCACCGCGATCCAGAAAGCCGGCCAAGGCACCTGCATGAGCCGCAAGTTTCGACGAAACCGGAAGGCTCAGGATCGCCGGACCAGTGGCGGCCAGGACGGCTGGGTCCACGGTCGAGCACGAATGCAGGCCCATCGTGGCCTGGCCTTCGATGACCGCCAATGCACCCGACATGAGATCGATCGCAGTTTCGGGAGCAATGGGAAAGGATTCGTCCATCAAGGATCCAAGATCGGGTTCGTCGATGAACACCACTTGGCTGCAACCGGGAAGTTCGCGCTGAACGAGGGCGTGGATGGATGCGAGATGCGACCGAACCGTCTTCATGGCCACATCGAAGGCCACCTCGGAGGGCACACCGGCGCGCTGGAGCGCCGAACCCAACGTGACCGGACCAGTGAATTGCCACTTGACTGCACCCTGATGGCCGCGGGCCAGCTCCAGGAAGGCTCGCAATCCGGAGAAGGCTCCGTGTTCCACATCGGTGGTCACCTCGGCCTGCGGATCGATGCGCCGCGCGTCGACGAGGAGGGACCCGTACTGGCCGACACTGAACCCGGGGATGCCCACCACCGCTTGCGCGATCATTCCCTCGGCAGGACTTCGTTTGGGCAACGTGGGGATGCAGGGCAACTCCGGTGTCGCTCTTCGAGCAAAGTCGGCAGCTTCGTGAGCGCTGCGATGTGGAAGGCTGCCGATCCCGGTTGCCGTCCCTCCAACGAAGAGCCGGGCCTGATCGCAGCGTTCGGGCCCGTCATCCATCACCGCACTGTCGTATCAGGGCAGAACCAACGGCGCCCAATCCGGGTGGCGTCGGAGGTACATCGAATCCCGATGTGACATGAACTTGACTCATCGGTAACGCTACGGGAGTACAACGGGCTCCGAAACAGGACGCCCGAGAGAGAACGTGATGAGAGAACGTGTCGTCGTCTGGGTCCTGCGCGTCGTGGTGGTGGCGCTCGCGCTCACCGTACCGCTCGTCGATTCCGCTCTCGATGGCCTGAACGATGCCTCCCGCGTCGTCGTGAGCATCGTTCTGTGGACTCTTTGGGCCGGGGCATTGTTGTGCATCCTGGTGCCTTCGAGCAGTTCGCTCACGGCTCTTCGGCTCATGGTGCCGGCACACGGTGCGACGACGCTGATGATCGTGATCGCCCACGGCGAACTCGACGCCTGGAACCTGCTTGCAGTGTCCCTTGCGATCGTGGTCACGGTGGCGACGATGAGCGGAGACATCGGTCGACACTGGGTCCAGTTGTCGGCATACGGGGACGAACGCCGCTATCTCCTGGCCTGTCCGACGGCAATGATCATGGCCCAAGTACTCACCTGGATGGTGTGGTTCGCTCTCGGGGGGTCGGCGGTGATTGCGCTCACTGCCGACAACCCTTCGGCCATGGCCACGGTTCTCGGCATCGTGGCAGCAGTCCTGACCGTGGCCGGACTCGGGATTCTGCCGCGCCGTTTCCACCGCTTCACCCGACGATGGCTGGTGTGGGTTCCTGCGGGTCTGGTGGTTCACGATCACGTCGTGCTGGCCGAAACGGCCATGGTTTCCAAACGCGCCATCACCGGAGTGGATCTCTGGCACCCGGGTGACGAACCCGAACCGCTCGACGTGACCGGAGGACCACCGCGGCCCGGCATCGCAATCTCGCTGCAGGAGGCCGAGACGATGATTCTTGCTCCGACCAAGGACCATCCGGGAGGACACGCGCTGCACGTGCGGTCCTTCTTGGTGCGGCCGACCAGATTGCAACCGGCACTGGCCGAATTGACGTCCCGCCTACGCAGTCGCTGACAACACCGAGCCACCACCGATCACTGCGGATTCGGAACCAGCCAACTCGGCCCCGGGCCGACTGTACAGAACGGCACTCTGGCCAGGAGAGACGCGCCGCTGCGGGCTCTCCCAACGCACCATCACAGATGTTGCGTCGATCGGTTCGACGGTGGCGGGATGAGGCCGACCGTGCGCACTGCACTGCACCAAGGCGCGACCGGCATAGGGGTGGTGCGACCACGTGACTCCACCGAGACGTTCGGTCGAGGTCAGGAGACGTTCTTCCGGACCGACCGTGACGCGCCTCCCCTCGATGTCCACGTCCACGACGAAACGTTTCACACCTCCGCCACCGGCGACGCCCCGACGTTGACCAAGGGTCACCAATTCGACCGCATCCACGAGTCCCCGTCGTTCACCGGTCTCGTCGACGACCTCGGCTCGGTGCAATGGGATGCGGCGACCGAGGAATGCCACCCGTCCCGAACGGCCTTCGTCGTCGCGCTGCGACGTGATGAAGCAGACGTCTTGGCTGTCGGGCTTCGAGGCGGTGCGCAGTCCGAGTTCGGCGGCCCGAGTGCGAACTTCGGCCTTGGTCATCGAGCCGACCGGGAAGAGCGTGCGCGCCAACCGCTTCTGATCGAGCATGTGGACGAC
>JBMTPW010000013.1:0-16763 GCA_049444115.1 Ilumatobacteraceae bacterium
CTTGATCGTGGAAGAGGGCACTCACGACGAACTCATGGCCCGCGACGGGGCCTATGCCCGGCAAGTTCTCGCCGGTGAATCCCAGACCGAACCGGTCTGAGTTGTCGACCTGCCGTTCGATGGAAGTCAGCGAGGGGCGGGTTGGGCGCCGCGAATCAGAGCACCGTGCAGTGCTCCGGTGTGTTCACCGTTCTCGAAGGACACGACGCCGTTCTTGATGGTGAAGTGATAACCGGTGGCGGTCTGCATGAGACGACGACCGCCAGCCGGAAGATCGTGAACGATGCGCGGCGGCGGTGTCCCGAGTGCGTCCAGATCGATCACGTTCAGATCGGCTCGATAGCCGGGCGCGATCACGCCGCGATCGAGAAGTCCTACGTGCCGGGCAGTGCGCTGGGTGATGTGATTCACCATGAACTCGAGTGGGAGACGTTGGCCACGGGTGCGGTCCTTCACCCAGTGAGCGATGGCCGTGGTGGTGGCACTGCCGTCGCTGATGGCTCCGCAGTGAGCACCGGCATCGGAGAGTCCGACCACGGCGTTCTTGCGAAGCAACATTTCGCGCACGTCGTCCAGATTGCCGCGGGCGAAGTTGAACAGTGGCATGTACAACAGTCGATTGCCGGCGTCCTCGATCAGGAGATCGATGACGAACTCCACCACCGGTACGCCCCGGGCCGCGGCCCGCGCCGCCACGGAATCCTCGGGACCCGGTTCGTAGTTCACCGGATTCTCCATCGGATACAACTTGTGGAAGCCCCCGAACATTTCGCTGGCCAACCCGTCGATCCGGGCTACCGCAACCGGATGCTCGGCGATGATGCGGGCTCGACGGTCCGGATCGCGCAGTCCCGCCACCATGTCGGGCAGCGGACGTCCCATGAGTTCGGCAAAGCTCGGGCACACCAGCAGCGGGTTCACGGTAGCCGTGAGTCCCTGCAGGATGCCGATGGGACGCACCGCAACCTGGGTGGCCAGCGGGAGACCGCGGCCGACTCCGGCGTCCACCCACGATCCGACTTCGCGCCAGCGGTCGGGTAGCGGTTCGGGTTGCTGCACGGTCATGCTCAGTGGACGGCCGGTGACGCGGGTCAACTCTTCCATCAACTTCATTTCGGCCACGGCAAAGTCGTGATCGGCACTCTGATACGCGTCGGAAATCAACTGCACCACACCGCGTCCGGTATCGGCCATCGCCGAGGCCAGGGCCACCAATTCATCGGCGGAGGAAAAGCGTGTTCCGAGTGGATGACCATCGCGGGTGCGATGGATGTAGGTGCGGCTGGTGGTGAATCCCAGGGCTCCCGCTTCGATGCCCTCGCGCACCATCGCTGCCATCCGCATCAATTCATCGGCGGTGGGCATTTCGTCCGGGTCGGCGCCGCGCTCGCCCATGACATAGGCGCGCAGGGGCGCATGAGCCACCTGTGTAGCCACGTCGATGGCGAACGGTCGGCGATCGAGAGCGTCGAGATATTCCGGGAACGTCTCCCAGTCCCAGGCCAGTCCTTCGGCCAAGGCGGTGCCGGGGATGTCCTCCACTCCTTCCAGCATGCCGATCAGCCAGTCGTGTTGTTCGGGTGTGGGCCGGGCCGGTGCGAAACCCACCCCGCAGTTGCCCATGACGATGGAGGTGACACCATGAATACTGGAAGGCGCGAGCAGGGGATCCCAGGTGGCCTGGCCGTCGAAGTGGGTGTGGATGTCCACGAAACCCGGAGTGACGATCAGACCACTGGCATCGATCTCTCGGGTGGCGGTTCCAGCGAGGCGTGGCCCCACCTCGGTGATGGTGCCTCCGGACACGGCTACATCGGCGGCGACCGGGGCGGCCCCGGTTCCATCCACCACCAGGCCGTTGCGGATGACCAGATCATGTGCGCTCATTGGATCATTCTGTCGGACGACTGGCGGTGGGGGATGACCGAACCGTGATGATCCACCAGGGTCGACGTGGGAATGCGCGCCTGACCCGCCGGATCACGGGACCCGAAACTGCGCCCGCCGATGCGAGCCTTCCGGAATCCTGAGTCAGATCTGCTCAAGATTTCCCCCTTCCGGGTTGGCAGATCCCCGATCGACCGCTAACTTGACACATGGCGACGCAACCTTGACCGGTTGGTCGTCAGCCCCCAGACACCCCGGCGGGTCGGCCCACCGGATCACGAATGAGGTTTCATCATGGCCAAGGCAGTCGGCATCGATCTCGGCACCACCAACTCCGTCGTCTCGGTTCTCGAGGCCGGGGAGCCGGTGGTCATCCCCAATTCCGAGGGTTCTCGGACCACTCCCTCGGTGGTGGCCTTTTCCAAGGCCGGAGAAGTTCTCGTCGGTGAGGTGGCCAAGCGTCAGGCCATCACCAACCCGGATCGCACGTTCCGTTCGATCAAACGCCACATGGGTACGAACTGGCGCAGTGAGGACATCGACGGCAAGCAGTACTCGCCCCAAGAGATCAGCGCCCGCACGCTCATGAAGTTGAAGCGCGATGCCGAGGCCTATCTCGGTGACAGCGTCACCCAGGCCGTGATCACCGTTCCCGCATATTTCGACGACGCGCAACGCACCGCCACCAAGGAAGCCGGCCAGATCGCCGGCCTCGAAGTTCTGCGCATCATCAACGAGCCCACGGCCGCGGCGCTCGCCTACGGGTTGGACAAGGGCAGTGAGGACGAGACCGTTCTCGTCTTCGACCTGGGCGGCGGAACCTTCGACGTCTCGGTGCTCGAGATCGGCGATGGTGTGTTCGAAGTGAAGAGCACCCACGGGGACACCGCTCTTGGTGGTGACGATTGGGATCAGCGCATCATCGATTGGCTGGTGAATCAGTTCAAGGCCGCGCACGGTGTGGATCTGGCGGCCGACCGGATGGCCACACAGCGTCTCAAGGAAGCCGCCGAGAAGGCCAAGATCGAACTCAGCCAGGTCCAGCAGACCCAGATCAACCTGCCATTCATCACCGCCACCCCCGAAGGCCCGTTGCACATGGACGAGACGCTGACCCGCGCCAAGTTCCAGGAGATGACCGCCGATCTCATCGAGCGCTGTCGCATTCCGTTCGAACAGGCCATCAAGGACGCCGGTCTCACGAAGGGTCAGATCAATCACGTGATCCTGGTCGGCGGTTCGACCCGGATGCCGGCGGTCCAGGACCTGGTGCTCTCGCTCACCGGCAAGGAGCCCAACAAGACCGTGAACCCCGACGAGGTGGTGGCCATCGGTGCCGCCGTCCAGGCTGGCGTTCTCAAGGGTGATGTGAAGGACGTGCTGCTACTGGACGTGACACCGCTGTCGCTCGGTATCGAGACCAAGGGTGGCGTCATGACCAAACTCATCGAGCGCAATACGACCATTCCCACCAAGCGCACCGAGGTGTTCACCACCGCTGAGGACATGCAGCCCTCGGTGGAGATCCACGTGCTCCAAGGTGAACGCGAAATGGCGACGTACAACAAGACGCTCGGCAAGTTCCAGTTGGTCGATCTGCCGCCGGCACCGCGCGGCGTCCCGCAGATCGAAGTCACCTTCGACATCGATGCCAATGGCATCGTGCACGTGAGTGCCAAGGATCGCGCCACCAACAAGGAGCAGTCGATGACCATCAGTGGGCAGTCCACGCTGTCCAAGGACGACATCAACCAAATGGTGAAAGATGCCGAGGCGCACGCCGAAGAGGACCGTCAACGGCGCGAAGAGGCCGAGATCCGCAACAACGCCGACTCCCTCGTGTACCAGACCGAGAAGGTGCTGCGCGACCAGGGTGACAAAGTGTCGGCCGATGAAAAGGCCGCCGTCGAGGTGCCCCTCGCCAACCTGAAGAAGGCACTCGAAGGCAAC
The DNA here is from genome assembly GCA_049444115.1 of Ilumatobacteraceae bacterium. Classification (GTDB taxonomy): domain Bacteria; phylum Actinomycetota; class Acidimicrobiia; order Acidimicrobiales; family Ilumatobacteraceae; genus Casp-actino8. The sequence continues at coordinate 3,838 of JBMTPW010000013.1, forward strand.
GACACGGCCTCCATCAAGGCCGCCACCGAAGCGTTGATGACTGCCAGCCAGGCTTTCAGTCAGAAGCTCTACGAGGCTGCGGCCCGCGATGCCAATGCAGCCGGCACGTCGGCCTCGGGACAGTCCGGCGCCAACGAGGACGAAATCGTCGACGCCGAAATCGTCGACGCCGACAACTGAGGCGGCACCCATGGATGCCGACATGGTCGACGAGACGGCCGATACACCCGAACGTTCAGCGGCACTCGTCGACGCCGTCGACGACGCCGCTGATGGGGTCGCCGATGGTGTCGACGCGATCGATACGAGCGACATCGATGTGCCTGCGCTCATCGCCGAACGGGATTCGTTGCGCGATTTGGCTCAGCGAATCCAGGCCGATTTCGAGAACTATCGGAAGCGGGTGACGACTCAGATCGCCGACGATGTGGATCGCGCCACGGGTCGTATCGCCGAGTCGCTGCTCGCCGTTCTCGATGCCTGCGAAGCAGCCTTCGTCTCGAATCCGGCGGCCATCGAGCCCCTCTTCAATTTGCTTCTCGGCGAACTGAAGAAACAGGGTCTGGAGGTACTGAACCTGGAAGGTCAGCCCTTCGATCCAGCGGTGGCCGAAGCGGTGATGCACGAGGCCGGGGAGGGCGACAGTGTGGTGGTCGAGGTGCTACGCACCGGCTACACGTGGAAGGGCCGGGTGTTGCGGGCCGCCATGGTCAAGGTGCGCGGTTGATCGACGAATCGTGGGACGACTCGATGAGCGCTCTCGAAATGAGGAGGTGATCCCGGAATGACCGCCCAGCGCGAATGGTACGAAAAGGACTACTACGCCGTGCTCGGCGTGGGCAAGGACGCCTCGGCCAAGGACATCACCAAGGCCTATCGCAAGTTGGCCCGGGAGAACCATCCCGACGCCAAACCCGGCGACGACGCAGCCGAGGAGCGGTTCAAGGAGATCTCCGCCGCCTACGACGTGCTCTCGGACGAGACGAAGCGTCGCGAATACGACGAGGTGCGCCGACTCGGTCCGATGATGGGTGGCAACCAGTTCACCACCGGTGGGGGCGGCTTCGACGACATCTTCCGGATGTTCACCAGCGGCCGTGGTGGAGCCGGCGTCGGTCCGCGGCGCGGTTCCGATCTGGAAGCCGCGCTGGTTCTCGATTTCACCGATGCCGTTCTCGGGGTCACCACCACGGTGCATCTCACGAGCGACGCCCGCTGCACCACGTGCAATGGTTCCGGAGCGCGTCCTGGCTCGTCACCACAGGTTTGCTCGCAATGTGGCGGACGGGGTCAGGTGGAGGAGAACCAAGGGTTCTTCTCCTTTGCGTCTCCCTGTGCTCGCTGTGGAGGATCGGGGCAGACCATCGAGCATCCCTGTGGAACCTGCCGCGGGACCGGTGTCGAGAAACGAAATCGTGAAGTGAAGGTTCGCGTGCCGGCGGGAATCGCCGATGGTCAACGCATCCGTCTGCCCGGCAAGGGGACACCGGGGCGCAACGGCGGACCCAATGGAGATCTCTTCATCATCTGTCAGGTGACGCCGCACCCGGTTTTCGGTCGCGACGGCATGAACCTGACGATCAAGGTGCCGGTGACCTTCGCCGAGGCGGCCCTCGGAGCCGATATCGACGTTCCCACATTGGCTGGACCCAAGGTGACCTTGCGCGTCAAACCGGGTACTCAGAGCGGATCTCGTCAACGCATCAAAGGTCGTGGGATCGACTCCGGCAAGCGACAAGGTGATCTCATCGTGACCGTGGAGGTGCTGGTGCCGACGGAACTTTCCGATGACGAACGTCGCATCATCGAAGAATTGGCGGCGGTGACGCGGACTCGGCCACGCAGGGGAGCGGACGATGTCCCAGCGTGAGACCGAACGAGCGCTGTACGTCATCTCGGTGGCCGCTCGTCTGGCTGGGATGCATCCGCAAACCTTGCGGATCTACGAGCGGCGTGGTCTGCTGCAACCCGCGCGCACCCAGGGCGGTAATCGACGGTACAGCGACACCGATATCGCACGGCTCCGCCGCATCGCCGAGTTGACCGCCGAAGGAATGAACGTCGAAGGAATTCGTCGGGTGATGCATCTCGAAGCCGAGGTCAGGCGGTTGCGGGACGAAGTCGATCAGTTGCGCTTGCTGGCGGCCCAGGCCATCAACGCCGCCGAACGTCAAGAGAGGAGCAAGGGTGCATTGACACCGTTGCGGCAATCGGTGACGGTCTTCGGTCAGGTGAATCCGTTGCTGCGCCGGGACCGATCTCGCAGGGACGGTTCGTGATGTCGCTCGCTCCCGATTATCAGCCCTACATGGGTGGTCCGTTCCGGTGGCGCCTGGCACTTCGTCCTCTCGATCCCGAACGGTGGATCGAGCTCGGCGACACCTACGAGCGGGACATGCAGATCAAGAACCGCGTCCGCACCAGTCACCCGCAGACCGTTTTCGCGGCGTTGGCCAACACCGAACCCGAAGCGGCGGAAGTTCTCGAGTCATTGGTGGATCACGTGACGACTCGGTTTCCGGATCGGTTCCACCGACGTGCTGATCACCTGCACAACGTTCGGATGAACGAGGACGTGGCGATCGCACCCGATGCCGACGGACGGTGGTCGGAACATCCCTTGTCGATCTGTGGCCGTTTGGTTCAAGAGGATCTGGCTCTTCTGGTGCCGCGCCACGGTGAGCTGGTGTTCGGAGGGGGATCGGTGTGCTTTCCGAATCGCTGGGATCTCTCGTCGAAGATCGGATTGTCCCTGGCGGCGGTGCACGAGCCGGTGGCGCGATTGAACGAACAATTGCAGGAACCGATCGATGCGTTCTTCGAACGACTGACTCCGGACAAGCCGTTCTGGCGTCTCGGGTGGGGAGTGCTCGATACCGACGACCCCTATCAACCACTGGACGGCACCGGTGCGCCAGCTCCGGATCTTCCGGCCGTCGGCGATCCGACGACGGGTGACCGTCTCCATCTGCGGGTCGAGCGCGAGACCATACGAAGGTTTCCGCGAACGGGTGCGGTCCTCTTCACCATTCGCACCTACATCCGACCTTTGCGGCATCTGGTTGAACGTCCCGAGGATGCGGCCCGTTTGGCCGACGCCCTGGCCAATCTCCCCGATGACGTCCGTGATTACAAGCGCACATCGACGTTGACCGCGCCCGCAGTGGCCTGGCTCGACTCGGTGATCTCCCCGAACTGAACGAAGGAACGAAGACATGGCTCTGGATCCGAAGAAATGGACCATCAAGACTCAGGAGGCCGTATCGGCCGCCATCGACCAGGCGCGGTCGTTGTCCAATCCCGAACTGACCGCCGATCACCTGATGGCCGCCATCGCCCGCCAAGAGGACACCATCGTGCCGGCGGTACTGACCAAGCTCGGTCTCGCTCCGCTGATGGTACGCAACAACGCCGATGAACGAGTGGCCAAGTTGCCCAAGGCCTATGGCGGCGACGAGCCACGAATGAATCGTGAACTCACCAACGTTTTCGAAAACGCCGCCAAGTACCAGAAGGATTTCAAGGACGACTATCTCTCGGTCGAACATCTGCTGCTGGCCATGAACCAGCGGCTCGGTGTAGGCAGCGAGGAATTGCTGCAGGCCCTGCGCGACGTGCGAGGCAGCCACCGTGTCACCAGCCCCAGTCCGGAGGACCAGTTCCAGGCGCTGGAGAAGTACGGACAGGACCTCACCGAACGGGCACGCGAGGGGAAGATCGATCCGGTGATCGGCCGCGACGACGAGATCCGCCGCGTCATCCAGGTGCTCAGCCGACGTTCGAAGAACAATCCCGTGCTCATCGGTGAGCCCGGTGTGGGCAAGACCGCGATCGTCGAAGGGCTCGCCCGTCGAATCGTCGAGGGCGACGTTCCCGAGAGCCTCAAGAACAAGCGATTGATCGCGCTCGATCTGGGATCGATGATCGCCGGCGCGAAGTACCGCGGCGAGTTCGAGGAGCGGCTCAAGGCCGTGCTCAAGGAGATCACCGACTCGGCCGGCGAGGTCATCACCTTCGTCGACGAACTGCACACCATCGTCGGCGCCGGCGGTGCCGAAGGCGCCATGGATGCCGGCAACATGATCAAGCCCATGCTGGCGCGCGGAGAGTTGCGCATGATCGGTGCCACGACGCTCGATGAATACCGCAAGTACATCGAGAAGGATCCGGCTCTCGAACGTCGATTCCAGCAGGTGTACGTCGGCGAACCGACGGTCGAGGACACCATTGCCATCCTGCGCGGTCTGAAGGAGCGCTACGAGGTTCATCACGGGGTGCGCATCCAGGACTCGGCACTCGTCAGTGCGGCCGTGCTCTCGGATCGGTACATCACCAGTCGCTTCCTTCCGGACAAGGCCATCGATCTGGTGGACGAAGCGGCGAGCAAATTGCGAATCGAGATCGACTCCCTGCCCTCCGAGATCGACGTGGTCGTGCGGCGCATCATGCAGTTGGAGATCGAGAAGCTGGCCCTCGAAAAGGAGACCGATGTGGCCTCCGCCGAGCGTCTCAAGTCGTTGAATGACGAACTGGTGCTGTTGAAGGCCCAGACCACCGACATGCGCGATCACTGGGAGCAGGAGAAGGAGGCGATCACGGCCATCCGCAACCTGAAAGAAGAGCTCGAGCAGTTGCGCATGAAGATGGAGCGCGAAACCGATCTCGGCAAACAGTCGGAGATTCTCCACGGTCGCATTCCTGAAGTCGAACGACGCATCCAGGAGGCCACTGAACATCTCGATGCCTTGCAGATGTCCACCCGGATGCTGAAAGAGGAAGTGGACGCCGAAGACATCGCCGAAGTCGTGAGCAAGGCCACCGGTGTGCCGGTCACTCGACTCATGGAGGGAGAGATGGCCAAGTTGGTGCATCTCGAGGCACTCCTGCACCGTCGGGTCATCGGACAGGATGAAGCGGTCACGGCGGTGTCGAACGCCATCCGCCGCAGTCGGGCCGGACTCTCCGATCCGCATCGTCCCATCGGTTCGTTCCTCTTCATGGGGCCGACCGGTGTGGGCAAGACCGAATTGGCCCGGGCCGTGGCCGAGTTCCTCTTCGATGACGAACGGGCCATGGTCCGTATCGACATGGGTGAATACATGGAAAAGCATTCGGTGTCGCGGCTCATCGGTGCACCTCCGGGATACGTCGGCTACGACGAGGGCGGGCAGCTCACCGAAGCGGTTCGCCGTCGTCCGTACACGGTCGTTCTGCTGGACGAGATCGAAAAGGCCCATCCCGACGTCTTCAATGTGCTCCTGCAAGTTCTGGACGATGGGCGCTTGACCGACGGTCAGGGTCGCACGGTGGACTTCACCAATTCGGTGATCGTCATGACCTCGAATCTGCCGGGTGATCCAATGACGTTCTTCAAACCGGAATTCGTGAATCGCATCGACGAGATCATCCGCTTCCGTTCGCTCACCGAAGAAGACCTCGCCTACATCGTGGACATCCAGTTGCACAAGCTGCGCGAGCGTCTGGAAGCTCGTCGGATCACACTCGAAGTCACCCCGCAGGCCATGGTTCTCTTGGCAAAGGAAGGTTTCGATCCGGTGTTCGGTGCCCGTCCGCTCAAGCGGGTCATCCAGAAGGAAATCGGGGACCGCGTCGCCGTGCTCATTCTCGAGGGCAAGGTGGGGGAGGGCATGACCATCAAGGTCGACGCCGTCGATGAGGAGATCGTGCTCGCGGTCTGAGGGCCAGTAGCGTGGGAGCATCAGGAGCGTCCCATGTCAGTCAGTGTCGTAATCGGATCCCAGTGGGGTGATGAGGGCAAGGCCAAGGTCATCGACCTCTTGGCCCGTGAACACGATGTGGTGGCCCGCTATCAGGGCGGACACAACGCCGGCCACACCGTGGTGGTGGGCTCGGAGAAGTACGCGTTGCAACTCATTCCGTCGGGTGTTCTCTACGAACACGTCACTCCGGTGATCGGCAATGGCGTGGTGGTGGATCTGCCCACGTTGTTCGCCGAAATCGACACACTCGAATCACGAGGTGTTTCGTGTGCCCGCCTGCGCGTCTCCAGTCAGGCCCACCTGATCTTTCCGTGGCATCAGGCGCTCGACGCGTTGTCCGAGTCCAAGTTGGGCGACAGCAAGATCGGTACCACATTGAAGGGAATCGGACCGGCCTACGCCGACAAGGCGCGGCGCACCGGGTTGCGCGTCGGTTCCTGTTCGGACCTCGAGTCGTTCGCGGTGCAGTTGCGCCGCATCGGTACCGAGGAGAGCGCCACGCTGGTGCGCGCCGGAGGTGCCGCACTCGACATCGAGGCGATCGTGTCCAGGTACGTCGAATTGGCTCGGCGACTCGCGCCGTACGTCACCGACACCGTGGGCCTCCTGCACGATGCCGTGGAATCCGGACGACGGGTTCTCCTGGAAGGTGCCCAGGCGACCTTCCTGGATCTCGACCACGGGACCTATCCCTATGTGACTTCCTCCAATCCCACTGCCGGTGGAGCCAGTACCGGCTCGGGGCTGGGTCCGCGTCTGTTGGATCGGATCATCGGGATCACCAAGGCCTACACCACCCGCGTCGGTTCGGGGCCCTTCCCCACCGAGACCGTCGGGGACATCGGCGATCGGCTCGTGGAGATCGGACGAGAATTCGGCACCGTCACCGGGCGTCGTCGTCGCACGGGATGGTTGGACTGTGTCATGTTGCGCCACGCCGTCCGCCTCAACTCGCTGACCGAGTTCGCACTGACCAAATTGGACGTTCTCGACACCTTCGATGAAGTTCGAGTGTGCACCGGCTATCGGCTGGATGGGGAGAAGGTGACCGGCTATCCCGATCGGGCCGAACTCCTGGCGAACATCGAACCCGACTACGTCACCCTCCCGGGTTGGAAGACGTCGCTGTCGGAATGTCGTCACGTGGACGACCTGCCCGCCGCGGCACAGGCCTTCGTGGCGCTGGTCGAAGAACAGGTGGGTATTCCGATTTCCATCGTCGGCGTCGGACCCGAACGTGACGACGTGGTGTGGTGGAAGTCCGGAGGTGGACGATGATCCCGCGCTATTCCCTGCCCGAGATGGAAGCCATTTTCTCCGATGAGTCGCGCTACGGGCGTTGGATCGAAATCGAACTGTTGGCCACCGAAGCCCACAGTGTGCAAGGGGTGATTCCGACGGCCGATGCCGCGGCATGTCGTGACCGGGCTCCGGAAGCCGATGCCGAGTTCATCGCCGAGGTCCTGGAGCGCGAAAAGGTGACCGAACACGACGTGGCGGCCTTCGTCGACGTTCTTCAGCAGCGCATCGGCGAGCCCGAAGGAGCCTGGATCCACTACGGCCTCACCTCGAGCGACATCGTGGACACCGCCTGGTGCTGGATGCTGCGCGATGCGGCCGATCTCCTGATCGAGTCGTCCTCGAAGTTGCTCCGGGTGGTCATCAATCTCGCCCAAGCTCATCGGCACACGATCATGATCGGTCGGACCCACGGCATCCATGCCGAACCCACCACTTTCGGAGCGAAGGTGGCGCTGTGGGCGTTGCAGATCGATCGGGATCGACGACGCTTGCAGGCCGCACGCGACGGCATCGCCGTGTGCAAATTGTCCGGCGCCGTCGGTACGTATTCCAACATCGATCCGCAGATCGAGCACGCTGTGGGTCGAGCCCTCGGTTTGCGTCCGGTTCCGGCGACCCAGATCATCTCACGTGATCGTCACGCCGAATTCGTCTGGGCCTGTGCTGCGATCGGCTCCACCTGTGAACTCATCGCCGTGGAACTACGCCATCTGCAGCGCACCGAGGTGCGCGAGGTGGAAGAAGGGTTCCGTCCCGGTCAAAAAGGGTCGTCGGCCATGCCTCACAAGCGGAATCCGATTTCGGCCGAGACCATCAGCGGTTTGGCTCGGGTCCTGCGTGGCAATTTGCAGGCCGCCATGCAGGACATCGCCCTCTGGCACGAGCGGGACATCTCGCACAGTTCGGTGGAGCGGATCATCCTTCCCGATACGTCTCTCGTGACCCACTACATGGTGCATCGGCTGCGGAGATTGCTCGAAGGTCTCCAGGTGTTCCCGGAGCGAATGATGCACAACCTCAAGTCCACGCACGGTCTGGTCTTCAGCCAGCCGGTCCTCCTGGCTCTGGTGCAGGCGGGACTCGGTCGCGACGAGGCCTATCGCGTGGTGCAAGAGGCATCGGCACAGGCGTGGTCGCGCGGTGAACAGCTCCGCTCGGTCCTGGACGCCGATCCTCGGGTGGCCGTGGTACCGCCCGCGGATCTGGATCGGGCCTTCGATCTGACGCGTTCCTTGGCCGGTGTCGAACACGTCTTCACCGCCATCGACAACATTCAGGTGTAGCGGAAGAGCAGTGATTGCATGACTTTGCGTGCTCTCGATCCCGCCCGTGAGGCTCTGCGCGCGCACGTGTTGCAGCATTCGTTGAAGACTGGCTCGTTCACGCTGAAGTCCGGGGCCACGAGCAACTGGTTCCTCGACACCAAACAGACCGCCTGTCGTCCCGACGGCATCCTGCTCATCGCCGACGTAGCTCTGCCGTCGTTCCCTTCGGGAGTCGATGCCATCGGGGGACTGACCATGGGCGCCGACCCGGTGGCCTTCGGCAGCGCTGCAGTGGCGGCCACACGCGGTGTTCCGCTGCGCAGTTTCAGTGTGCGCAAAGAAGCCAAGGATCACGGGGTGACCGGGCGGATCGCCGGAGCACTCCAGCCGGGCGATCATGTCGTCGTCACCGAGGACACGGCGACGCGGGGAACCTCGATCATGGAGGCCGTGGATGCCGTCGAAGCATTCGGGGCCACGGTGGTGTTCATCACGGTGGTTGTGGATCGGGGAGGAACCTGCGGCGAATTGGCTCGGGCCCGCGGGATCCCCTTCGTTCCATTGTTGACCGCCCCGGACTTGGGATACGGATACGGCACCTGACCGAGCACAGATTCGGGACATTTGCCGTGAGGTCTTTGGTCCCGGAGTCACGCTTTCCTGTTGGAATTCAGAACCGGCCTGACATGATGTCCCCATGACTTCTGCATCTGCTGACTCCCGCCCGGTGCTCGTCGGACTCGATGGTTCGACCAATGCCGAATCGGCCATGTGGTGGGCGGTGGACATCGCTGTCGCCTCCAAGCGGCCGTTGCGGATGTTGACCAGTTACTCCCTCCCAGTGATGGTCGGCATGGGAGTGGCCGCGGGATACATGGGGCCGATGTTGAGCTCGGACGAGATCCATCAGATCGATGCCGCTCATCGTCAGGCCATGAACGAGGCCAAGGCCAAAGTGCTGGCCGCCCATCCGGATCTGTCCATCGAGATCTACCTCGATCAGGGATCCCCGGCCACGGCGTTGTTGAAGGCGTCGGAAGACGCGTCGATGATCGTGCTCGGAACCCGCGGGATCGGTTCCACGCATGCGTTGGTTCTCGGTTCGGTCAGCTACGCAGTTGCGCATCGGGCCAAGTGCCCGGTGGTCCTGGTTCCCGAAACCAGCGATCGTTCGCAGTCCGGTCGCGTCGTCGTCGGCGTGGACGGATCGCAGCATTCCTTGAAGGCGGCCACTTGGGCGTTGCATTTCGCCGAGACCCAGAAGCGTCCGGTCGAGTTGGTCTCGGCTTGGCACTACCCCTATGCGGCGATGTCTCCCGAGATCGGCATGGTCATGGGACCCGATATCGAGGAACTGCGTCTGGCCATGCAGCGCGATGCCCGCAAGATGGTGGAAGCGGCCAAGCAGCACCTGTCGGTGGAGGAGCATTCCCACGTGTCGATCACCACCGACGTGGTGGAAGGTTCCGCCACCGAGGCCATGATCGAGCACACGCGGCCGCAGGATTATCTGGTGGTCGGTTCACGGTCGCGGAGCATGGTGGCCGCAGCATTGCTCGGTGGAACGGCACTGACTCTCGCGCACCGCAGTCGGTGCCCGATCGTCATCGTGCATTGATCAGTGACTATCCAGCAGCTCTTCACTCTCGAACCTCACGGTCCTGACACCTTCGTCGGTGCTGGTCGTCAGTATCCCTGGGGTGGTCTCTACGGTGGACACATCGTGGCCCAGGCATTGTGGGCCGCCGCGGAAACCGTGGACCCGAAGATGGAACCTCATTCGTTGCGCGCCTATTTCATTCGCCGTGGCGACACCAACGAACCGGTGCGTTACGAAGTGGACCGCATCCGCAATGGCAAGAGCTTCTGTACCCGGAGAGTTGTTGCACGCCAGACCGTCGGTGCCATCCTCAACCTCGAAGCGAGTTTCCAGGTTCACGAAGTTGCTGCCGACTACCAGCCCATCGCTTTTCCGGACGGTGTACCGGGACCGGATTCAGTGGAGAATTCCACCTGGTCCGAGGTCTTCGATCGGCGTTGGATCGACGAATCGGTCATGCCGGCCAATGTGCGCGAGGGCTCGGGTCGGGCCATGTCCTGGTTCCGGATCACCGAAGATCTCGGAGACCCGCAAGACGCCAAGGCCCAACTGCTGCACCGTTGCGCTTTCACCTACCTGAGTGACGATCTCCCCACCGATGCGGTGGTGCGTTCGCATCCGGTCATCGCGCAACGGCCCGAAGGACAACGAGACTTCCAAGGGGCCAGTCTCGACCACACCATCTGGTTCCATCGTCCGATCCGCAGTGATCGCTGGCATCTCCACGACTTCACCTGCCATTCGGTGAGCAACAGTCGCGGATTGTCCATCGGTCACGTGTTCTCCGATGACGGCGTCCTGGTGGCCACGGTGGCCCAGGAAGTTCTGCTACGGGACCTGCAGGCGAAGCCTTAGACCGTCCACGTACGGGCTAACGGCAGCATCGAAGAACGGGGTCAGCCATTCCGCGTAGGCAGTGGTGATGTGATTCGAATCGCGGTACATGAGCAGATTGCCGGAAATGACCGGACATGTGTCCACGGCACACAACCAATTGCTGATGTCCAGATACTGCGCGCCGTTGTCGACTGCTACGGCGATGTTGGTGAGTTGACGAGATTCGCGAATGCCTTTGGCGCGCGGGAACGTGCACGACGGCACGTCGGTGAGGGTCTTCGACAAGCAGGTCGGCACGTCCTGACCGGGATAGGGCGTATCGGTGATGATGATCGGACTGATGCCCATGGCCCGCAGGTCCGGGATCAATTCGGCGAAGCCGGCGGCGATGATGGAATCGACGAAGGGCTCCTTGGTGTTCGGATCGAGGAGACGGTTCGAATACCCGATGAAGACCACCTTCACGTTCTCCTCGACGAGGCGTTGCATCACGCGTTCGCGCCACGGTCGACATTCGGGATACGTCGGTCCGACGAGCGAGTTGTAGGTGATCAGATCGATCGGAGTGCACCCGGTCTTGGTGAGGGGAACCAAGCGCCAGGAGCGTTCGCTGGCCACTCGGTTCAGAGTGGGAAACCATTGCGCAGCGTGGGAGTCTCCGTAGAGAGCGACGGTGAAATCAGATTGCTGATCGCCGTAACTGCAGCGGGCCGGCTCGTACGATCCGATGTCGACGTGGCAGTTGGCGGCGTAGATCTCCGGTTTGTCGCCCGATGCGGCGCGCAGACTCGGCGTGAGATTGGCCGGCACCTCTCGGGTGGCCACGGCGGCAGTGAGAACCTCCAAGGGTTGGTTCGCACTCACCACCGATGGTGGCGGTCCGTCGGGCATCGTCGACGTGGGCGGGATCACCGTCGTGGACGACCCATCGGTCTCGACTTGGGCAAGGGTCGGAACAACCACCGACGGGGTGGCGGCGATCTCGTCGGTGGAGAGCGCCACCGACGATGTGCGGAGTACGAAACCCATGATCACACTGGTGGTCACCAGCAATCCACCGAGGCCGAGCGAGATTCCCGGGCGAACTTGCAGTTTCCGTGAATGGCGAATGGGATTCTCGATCAATTGATGCGACAGCGTGGCCGCACCGACGGCGATGGCCAGAACGGCCAGACGCTCCGAGACGTCCAGATCCCGACCGGCGTAGGCCGCGGCGATGATCAGTGCCGGCCAGTGCCAGAGATAGATCGCGTAGGAGCGGGCCCCGATCCATTGCAGTGGTGAGAAGCGGAGGAGAACCTGGGGTCCGGCACGGGTCTGGTCCCCGGCCACCAGTACGAGAGCGGTGGAGAACACCGGCAGAAGTGCCAGCACTCCTGGAAAGGCCATCGTCTCATCAAGGGTGAGCGCGCTCACCATGATGCCGGTCACTCCGATCCAGCCGAGAACAGCCCGTAAGCCGGCATCGAGCGTCAGCATCTGCCGCCAGGTGAGTGCCACGAGTGCCCCCACCCCGAGTTCCCATGCACGGGTGTGCAGTCCGAAGAAGGCCCACGGTTGCGAAGTTCGGGTCTGCCAGATGCACAGCCCGAGCGACCCGGCGCTGATGAGGGTGATGACCACCGCCGGAACCTGTCGGGAGCGGCGTCCGGTCCACAGCAACACCAGGAGCAGAGCCGGCCACAGGATGTAGAACTGCTCCTCGACCGAGAGCGACCAGAAATGTTGGAACGGCGAGGGCGGTAGGTCGGCGCGTAAGTAATCGGTGCTACGCGCCGCGAGCACGATATTGGCGAAGAAGCCACCACTGGCGATGGCGTCGGTTCCCACATCGCGCAAGCGCAGTGGTTCCAGCCATTGATGGCTGGCCAGCACCGTGGCCACGATGACCACGGCCGATGCCGGTAGCAGCCGACGCGCCCGGCGGGCATAGAAGTTGCGCAAGGAGATCCGTCCGCGGGCACGGTGTTCGTCCACCAAGAGCGTGGTGATCAGGAAACCCGAGACCACGAAGAAGACATCGACTCCGATGAACCCGCCCGACAGCCCGAGGAAATCGGCGTGATAGAGAACGACGAGGAGGACCGCAATGGCACGCAACCCCTCGATGTCGCGTCTGAACATGGTGTGGTCGAGACCGGCGTCGATCCGGTGACCTTCCGCTTTTCAGGCGGACGCTCT
>JBMTPW010000014.1:0-16176 GCA_049444115.1 Ilumatobacteraceae bacterium
CGAGTTCGGAGCAACGGTCACCGGTTCGGCCGGTGGAAGCTTCCAGACATCGTCGTTCTTCAGAATGCGGGTGATGAACGGTGACGCCAATGCTTCTCCGGTGACCACCGATGCCAACATCACCTGGGTCACCGGCAGAGTGTGCTTGTCGATGATGTCGGGCAGGACGGCGCGTAGTTCGGCTTCGCTGGGGTCGTCGGCTCGATCTCCGAGCGCCTCGATGCAATCGCTGAGGCAGCCGTCGGTCAAGAGAATCGACAGGCGTTCGAGGTCGCCGTTCATCCGCCCTTTGGCTGCGCCGGCCTTGATGGCGGCCACCAGAGCCACGCTGTCGAGATCCTGGCCTTTGACGCCGGCTACGTGTTGCACTGCGTCTTGGGCCTCCTCGTCGAGGGACTCGTACAAACTGCCGATTCGGGCGTCGTCCAGCAAACGGAAAGCCCGGTCCAACATCGAGAGGGCCGCGAGGCGGTTCTTGACCTGATTCACGTCGCCAGATTAGCGGTGAAGTCGTGACACCGGTCCGGATGTCTCTCCGGCAGAATGAAGAGATGTCCGGTACCACGTCTCTCAAGTCCCGCATCCAGAACGACATCTCCGATGCTGTGCGATCGGGTGACGACCTGTTGAAGTCGACGCTGCGGATGGCTCTTGCCGCAATCATGAACGCGGAAGTCGCCGGGAAGGAAGCGGTGGTCCTGACCGATGAACAGATCGTGGCCGTCCTGCGATCGGAAGTGAAGAAGCGTGTCGAATCGGCGCAGATCTATCAGGATGCTGGTCGAACCGAACTGGCCGAGCGCGAACGCGGTGAGGTTTCGATTCTCGAGCGGTACTTGCCAGCGGCCATGGATCCCGACGCCCTGGCGGCCATCGTGGCCGAGGAAGTGGCGACTGCATCAGCAGCCGGACAAACGGGGCCCAAAGCCATGGGTGCAGTGATCAAGGCTGTTCGCGACCGAGTGGGGGATGGGGCCGATGGCTCCACCATTGCTGCGGCGGTCAAGTCGGCACTCGGCTGAGCGTCGTCACCATTCCTGGCGCCCACGGTAGGAATCGGACCTACGACCTTCTGCTCCGGAGGCAGACGCTCTATCCACTGAGCTACGTGGGCTAACGAAGCCAGCCTAGCGGTGAGTGGACTGGAGCCGATATCGATGAAATGTCGAGCCACCGAGCGCGAATATCGGCAACAATGGCAGACGTGCTCGATCCCCTCGCTCTCGTGACCGCACGACTGCAGGCCGCTTTCGACCATGTGGCCGGATCGAGCGGGTTCGATCCCATCGTGCGACCGAGCGAACATGCGGATGCTCAGGCCAATGGGGTGCTGGCCTTGGCGAAGTCCCTCGGACGAAATCCGCGCGATGTCGCTACCGAGGTCGTCGCCCACCTCGGTGACGTCACCGACATGTGCTCGCGATTGGAAGTGGCCGGACCCGGGTTCGTGAACGTCACCTTCGACGACGGGTTCCTGTCCGATCTGCTCGCACGGATGGGGTCCGATACCCGACTCGGTGTCTCGCCGGTGACCGCTCGACGAGTGGTGGTCGACTATTCGGCTCCCAATGTGGCCAAGGAAATGCACGTCGGGCACCTCCGGACCACGGTCATCGGCGATGCGCTGGTGCGACTTCTGACCTTCGTCGGGCACGAGGTGATCAAGGAGAACCACATCGGCGATTGGGGGACACCCTTTGGCATGTTGATCGAGCATCTCCTCGATCTGGGTGAGGACCGGGCCGCCGAGAACCTGTCACTCGGAGATCTGGACGGTTTTTACAAGGCCGCTCGGGCCAAGTTCGATGCCGACGCCACGTTCCAGGACCGGGCGCGGGCTCGGGTGGTCATGCTCCAAGGAGGAGATCCGGAAACTCGGCGTCTCTGGCGTCTCTTGGTCGATCTCTCCACCAGACACTTCAATGCGGTGTACCGATTGCTCGGCGTGCTCCTCACCGATGACGACCTGATGGGCGAGAGCGCCTACAACGATCTGCTGCCGGGTGTGATCGAACGACTGGATGCCCTCGGCCTGCTCGAGGAATCCGATGGGGCCGATGTGGTGTTCCCACCCGGCTATCAAAACCGGGACGGGGACCCACTTCCGCTGATCGTCCAAAAGGGACAGGGTGGATTCAATTACGCCACGAGCGATCTGGCCTGCATCATCGACCGCATCGAACGGCTCCATGCGGATCTTCTTCTCTACGTCGTGGGCGCTCCGCAGGCCCAACATCTCTCGATGGTCTTCGATGTGGCTCGAATGGCGGGATGGTTGCGGGAGCCCGCAGACGCCGTGCACATCGCCTTCGGCAACGTTCTCGGTCCGGACCGAAAGATGTTGAAGAGTCGCAGTGGGGACCCACTCAAGTTCATCGATCTGATCAACGAGTCGGTGATTCGTGCCGATGCCGCCATCGCCGAAAGGAATCCGGATCTGGATCCGGCAGAACGCAGGACGACGGCCGAAATGGTCGGTGTCGGGGCGGTGAAGTACGCAGATCTCTCGACCGATCGCATTCGCGATTACGTCTTCGACTGGGAACGGATGCTCTCCTTCGATGGCAACACCGCTCCGTACCTGCAATATGCGCATGCCCGGATCTGCTCCATTTTTCGGCGGGCCGGTATCGAGCGGAGCGCGGTGTCGGGGCAATGGATCGCCGTGGACGATCCTCGGGAACACGCATTGGCCTTGGCCCTCCTGGCGTTCGGCCCAGCAGTGACCGACACCATCGAGAAGTACAGCCCCCACCGACTGTGCACGTATCTCTACGACTTGTCGACAACCTTCACATCCTTCTACGAACACTGTCCCGTCCTGAAGGGAGTGGACGATCGCCAGCGGGACAGCCGACTGGCGCTTTGTGAGCTCACTGCTCGTGTGCTCCGACAGGGTCTGGGTCTGCTCGGCATCTCGGCCCCGGAGAAGATGTGAGTTCCCTGCCAGTGCCCATGCGGCTGTTGCCCGATTCGGCGCAGATCGCCGCTGACGGGTCCTTGTCCATTGGCGGATGCTCGGTTGTCGAGCTTGCCGAGAGGTACGGAACACCGCTGTTCGTCTACGACGAGGAACACGTGCGGGCTCGCTGTCGTGAAGCGGTGCGCACCTTCGGCACCGACACCGTGATCTACGCCTCGAAAGCATTCCTCTGCACGGCCATGGCCGCATTGGTCCACGAGGAAGGTCTGCTCCTCGACGTGGCCACGGGCGGAGAGTTGTATGTAGCGCTTCACGCCGGGGTGCCGGCGGATCGTTGCGTCCTGCACGGGAACAACAAGAGTGAGGACGAGTTGCGGATGGCTCTCACTGCGGGAGCAGACTCACAGAAGAGACCGGGTGTGCGGCACGTGGTCGTGGACAGTTTCGACGAGATCGAACGACTCGTGACTCTTCGTCGGGAAGGGTTGCCCGTGCCGCGAGTGATGATTCGCGTCACGCCCGGCATCCATGCCCATACCCACGACTACATCGCCACCGGTCAGGATGATTCGAAATTCGGTTTCAACCTCGCCAACGGTGATGCCGAGCGGGCCGTCGAGGCCGTGCGTACATCGGGTTGCGGAGAGTTGATCGGCCTGCACTGCCACATTGGTTCGAATGTGTTCGCGGTCGAGAGTTTTGCTCGCGCCGCCGCCACCATGACCACTTTCGCGCGACGTTTCGGGTTACCGGAATTGACCATGGGTGGTGGTCTTGGAGTGGCGTATACGGCATCCGAGGAGGCTCCCACCATCACCTCATGGGGGTCGGCGATTCTGGACGCGTGTTCCGCCGGTGGGCTGCAGGCACGTGTGTCGGTGGAGCCCGGTCGCTCGATCGTGGCCTCGGCCGCCGTGACGGTGTACCGCATCGGAACCATCAAGAGGATCGAGGGCATTCGCACCTACGTCGGTGTGGACGGTGGAATGAGCGATAATCCTCGGCCCGTTCTGTACGGAAGTGGCTACGAGGCCTTCAAGGTGTCCGAGGTCTCGGCTGCGCGAACCATGCAAGCGCGCATCGTGGGGAAACACTGTGAAAGTGGCGATGTCCTGATCTTCGATGCCGACGTTCCGGACTCGCTCGCAGTCGGAGACCTTCTTGCCACACCAGTCACCGGTGCGTACGGGCACTCGATGGCCAGCAACTACAACAAGGTGCCGCGACCGGCGGTGGTGTTCGCCGGGAGCGGTTCGGCGCGGTTGGTCGTCAGGCGGGAGACCTATGACGATCTGGTGCGTTTGGACCTCTGAGACCACTCGGTCCCGTTAGCCTTGGCCGACGTGACTTCCGGAGACGCTTCTCGTCGCGATGTCCGCATCGGCTTGCTCGGATGCGGCAACGTCGGTGCGGCTCTGTATCGCCTCGTCGAACTACAGGCTCCAGTGATCGAAGCCCGGACCGGTGTCCGGTTGTCGGTGACCGGAATCGCCGTGCGGAACATGTCCCGCGAGCGCGATGTCGCCGTTCCATCGAATCTGCTCACGCGCGATCCCCACGGTCTCGTGGTCAGCAACGACGTGGACGTCGTCGTCGAAGTGATCGGCGGAATCGAGCCGGCCCGTGAACTCATCAGTACCGCACTGGCCGCCGGAAAGCCGGTGGTCACCGCCAACAAGGAACTCCTGGCCAATGTCGGTGCCGAATTGTTCGCCAGTGCCGATGCCGCCGGTGTCGATTTGCTGTTCGAAGCCGCCGTGGCGGGCGGAATTCCGGTGGTGCGGGCACTCCGCGAGAGCCTGCGCGGCGAACCCATCAGCCGCGTGATGGGCATCATCAATGGAACAACCAACTTCATCCTCACCAAGATGACCGAAGAGGATGCCGAATACGGCACCGCATTGGCCGAAGCCCAGAGGTTGGGATTCGCCGAACGGGATCCGACGGCCGACGTGGAGGGTTTCGATGCCGGTGCGAAGGCCGCGATCCTGGCTTCAATTGCCTTTGGTGCCAAGGTCGTTGCCGGGGACGTGTACCACGAGGGCATCAGCCGGGTGACGGCTGCCGACATCGCAGTTGCTCGCCGACTCGGATACGTCATCAAATTGTTGGGTATCGCCGAGCGCGATCGTGGAAGCGGCGAGATCGGTGTTCGGGTCCATCCGGCGATGGTGCCGACGAATCATCCTCTGGCCAGTGTGCGCGAAAGTTTCAATGCCGTCTTCGTGGAGGGTGACGCAGTGGGTTCGCTCATGTTCTACGGACGCGGTGCCGGTGGCAATCCCACGGCGAGCGCGGTCCTCGGTGACGTCATCGATGCCGCCGTGAATCTGGTGAAGGGAACGCATGGCGCTCTCGGTACGTTCGGCAAGGCAGTGATCCGCCCCATCGATGAAACCAGTGCCGAGTATCTGTTGTCCATGGAAGTGGCCGACAAGCCCGGCGTGCTCCACGCCGTCACCGGTACATTCGCTCGTCACGGAGTGAGCATTCGCGCCGCCGAACAAGAGGGCATCGGGGCCGACGCGCGTCTGGTGTTCATCACGCACGAGGCCAAGGAATCGGCGGTACAGGCCACGGTGCGCGAATTGCGCGACATGGACGTGGTACGTCAGGTCGGCGGCCTGCTTCGGGTCATCGGTCAGTAAGGGAGCAGCGATCCATGCGTTACGTCTCCACCAGGGGTGATGCACCGATCCTGGAATTCGGCGACGTACTGCTGGCCGGACTGGCCACCGATGGTGGACTGTACGTCCCCGATTCCTGGCCGGCCATGCCCGAACTTCCTGTGGGCAGCTACGCCGATCTGGCAGCGGCGATCATGGGTCCATTCATCGGACCGGACATTCCCGCCGAAGACCTGTTGCGCATGTGTCGGGAGGCGTACGCCACCTTCCGCCATCCAGCGACCGTTCCACTCGTCCAAATCGGACCCGACGAATGGATCATGGAACTTTTCCACGGTCCGACGTTGGCTTTCAAGGACGTGGCTCTGCAGGTCGTCGGACGCATGTTCGACCATGTGCTCGCCGAGCGCAACGAAAGAGTCATGATCGTGGGGGCCACGAGTGGCGATACCGGCTCGGCGGCGATCGACGGGGTCAAGGATTGCGACAACGTGGACATCGTCATCCTGTATCCAGCCGGACGGGTGAGTGATGTGCAACGGCGGCAGATGACCACTGTCTCGTCACCCAATGTGCACACCGTGGCCGTCGATGGAAACTTCGACGATTGCCAGGATCTGGTGAAGGCCATGTTCAACGATTTGGCATTTCGCGACGAGCTGAACCTCTCGGCGGTGAACAGCATCAATTGGGCGCGTGTCATGGCTCAAGTCGTCTATTACGTGGCTGGCGTCGATGCTCTCGGTCATCAGCCACTGGCCTTCAGCGTCCCCACCGGAAACTTCGGGAATGTTCTCGCGGGGTGGATCGCTCTGCAGATGGGGGCACCGATCGACACGTTGATCGTGGGTTCGAACACCAATGACATCCTGACCCGATTCTTCGAGTCCCACTCGATGGTGGTGGACGGAGTGGTACCCACGCTCAGTCCCTCGATGGACATTCAGGTCTCGTCCAATTTCGAGCGGCTCCTCTTCGAGATGAACGACCGCGACGGTCGTCGCACCGCCCAGCAGATGTCCGACTTCCGTTCGGTGGGTCGACTCGACGTCGATTCCGAGACCTATTCGCACTGGATCACTCCGGTGTTCCGCGCCGGGCGATGCGACGATGTCGGAACCTTGACCACGATGACCGACGTGTATCGCGAGACCGGGATGTTGATCGATCCGCATACCGCAGTAGGAGTTGCTGCTGCCCGGTCGCGCTCTCGGTCCGGGGTGCCCACGGTCACCTTGGCCACGGCTCATCCGGCCAAGTTCCCCGATGCCGTGCGACGAGCCACGGGAAGGCATCCGGATCTCCCGGATCACCTCTCTGACCTGCTGGAACGTCCGGAACACAGCACCGCTCTCCCGGCCGACTTGGAGTCCATCAAGGGTTTCGTCCGTTCGGTCTCCCGCTGACGCCCGCTCCGCTCGGGGCAAGGAACGTTGCGGAACACCTCGTATCTCGCTATGGTCGGAGCGTCTGGGTCTCCAGGCCGCACGTGTTGCCACAGGCCCGTGTGTTTTCTTCACTGGCGTTGGGACGCTGGTGTCCGTGCCCTGACATCGCACGTCGTCCCTGATCCCTCGCTCGAAAGCAGGTTTTCGTGGCTGCAGATGCCCTGGAAAAGTCGGTCCTCGAATCGAAGGACAAGGATCAGTTGTTCGCCATCGCATCGGCGCTCGGCTTGAAGCCTGGTCCTCGTTCCTCGAAGGAGACCATCATCGCCAAGATTCTCGACACCGTCGGCGGACCCGATGGTTCGTCGGACAGTGGTGGCACCGGCCGCACGGCGGCACCGAGCGATGGAGTGCAACCCGTCAAGCGTCCGCGTGGTCGTCCGCCGAAGGCCAAGCCCGACGTGTCGACGTCGTCGTCGGCGACATCGTCGGCCCCCCCGACATCGACGGAAGTCATCCTCGGTCCCGATGGTGAGCCCTTGGCCGAATGGGAGGCCGAATTGGTTCGCCAAGGTGTGTCGACCGTGGAGGATCTGGTCGGTGGCGAAGGTCCATCACGGTCCACCGGTGGCGACCAGGGACCGCGTCGCGAGGGCGGAGGTCCGCGCCAGAACGGTGGCGGACATCAGAATCAACGCTCCTTCGATGGTGAGAGCCGCAATCGACGTCGCCGTCGCCGCGGTCGTGGCGGACGTGACGAAGGTCCCCAGGGTGATGATCGCGACTATGTCGAGCGGCCGAGTGGCGACTTCGTTCCGCAGGAACTGGTGCCGGTCACCGGCTACTTGGACCTGCGCGACGAGGGCTACGGGTTCTTGCGGGTCCGCGGCTATCTACCGAGCAAGGATGACGCCTACGTCTCGGTCAAGCAGACGCGTCAATACGGACTGCGCAAAGGCGACCACGTCACCGGAGTCGCTCGGACCGCCGGGCGCAACGAAAAGAATCCGGCCCTGGTCGAGATCCAAACCGTCAACGGAGGCGACCCGGAATCGGTGAGGGGACGTCCACGATTCGAAGATCTGACCGCACTCTTCCCCGACGAGAAGTTGCGCCTCGAGAATCCGCTCGATCCGGGCAACATGACCGCTCGCATCATCGATCTCATCTCGCCGATCGGCAAGGGACAGCGCGGCATCATCGTGTCTCCCCCCAAGGCCGGCAAGACCACCATCATGAAGGAGATCGCCACCGCCATCGAGCGGAACAATCCAGAAGTCACCCTGATGGTCCTTCTCATCGACGAACGACCCGAAGAAGTCACCGACATGCGGCGTACGGTTCGGGGAGAGGTCATCTCGAGCACCTTCGACCGTCCGTCGGACGAGCACACCCACGTCGCCGAAATGGCCATCGAGAAAGCCAAGCGCATGGTGGAGAACGGCAAGGACGTCGTCGTCATCCTCGACGGCATCACGCGTTTGAGCCGCGCCTACAACCTGGCCGCCCCGGCGAGTGGACGCATCCTCTCGGGTGGTATCGACGCCGGTGCGCTCTACCCACCGAAGAAGTTCTTCGGAGCGGCGCGCAACGTCGAAGAGGGCGGGTCGCTGACCATCCTGGCTACTGCGCTCGTGGAGACCAACAGCCGTATGGACGAAGCCATTTTCGAAGAGTTCAAGGGAACGGGCAACATGGAACTGCGCCTCGACCGACGCCTGGCCGAGAAGCGCATCTACCCGGCCATCGACGTGGACTCCTCGAGCACCCGTCACGAAGAACTTCTCTTCGACCGCAAGCAGCTGCAGATGGTCTGGAAGCTCCGCCGGGTCCTGTCCGGACTGGCCTCCGAGGGCAACCCTGCCCCGGGACTCGAATTGCTCATCGACCGCCTCCGGCAGTTCAAGAACAACGACGAATTCCTGGCCGAGATCGGCAAGACACCGTCCATGTAGATTTGCGTCGCGGTAGATGTGCGTCGCCGTAGATGTGCGTCGCCGGGCATTTCGCGGCGTTCCACCGGGGTGCACCGCGGCATTCCGTCGGGGTGGGATCGGCGGGTGGCCGGATACACTGGCGGGTCGAAACGTTGTCACGAGGAAGCGGCAGAACGATGAAGGCTGAAATTCACCCCAAGTACGAGCTCACCACCGTGCGCTGCTCGTGTGGCAACACCTTCGAGACTCGCTCCACCCGTGGTGGCGACCTGAACGTGGAACTCTGCAACGAGTGTCATCCCTATTTCACTGGTAAGCAGAAGTTGGTCGATACCGGCGGACGCGTCGAGCGTTTCAACAAGCGCTACGGCACCCGCAAGTCCAAGGCCAAGTAGTTCTCGAAGATTTCGGCCTGGGTAGTTCGATCTGGCTCGCAACGATCTCGAACCTGAGCGGCGCGGGGGGCTCTACCTTGCGAAGCTCTCGGCATTGGTCGAGGCCAATTTTCCCGGCTCGCTACGAACCCGAGATGGTGTCGTCGAACGCCGCGTCCCTCTCGGTGTCGGTGCCGCCCTGGTGCGGGGAACGATCGCCTGGGTTCTGGTCGAGGATCGTCCCGATCGCGGCCTGGGTGTGGCGCTGACCTGGGCTCTGCGCCAGAGTGCCGATCAACTGCACGTCCTGGTTCCCCATTCGGCGGGTCACTTGGCGCGTCGGGCCACACAATTCGACCTGGACATCACCGTGTGGTCGATGGCCGAGGGCGGTCGAGACCTGTCGCTTCATGCGGCACGGGCCGAACCATTGCCCGATGAGGTCGCAGTCGATCCCCGACATCTGAGTTTCGTGGACGTGATCATGGACAGCGGGGCCGATGTGGTCATCGAACACGGTGTTGTCTGCGGAGAAGTGCGGGGCCTCGAAGTGTGTCGAGTCGTCACCGATCCGGTCACCGACGACATCCGACTGGAGGTAGGAGTCGGTGCTCACGATCGCGAGGCTTTCGGCCTCCTCCATGGCGACACACCGACCGCGGATTCGCTCCGCCGTATCGTCGATGTGGTCGCCACTCATCGTCTCGCGGACGCCGATCCCCACCCGCTGAACCGTCTCGGTGCCGAGCGGGCACTGCGGTCACGCGTCATCGCCGAACCGTCGCTGATCGATGCCGAATATCTTCGTTGGGCCGCCCCGGCCACGCCGCGAGCGAATCTCAAGGATCCGATTCCCTGTGTCGCCGTCGGCGACACCATCCAAGGACGTCCGCTGGTGGCGGTGTTCTCTTCGGGTGTCGACATCGACGTCGTTCCGTTCGCTGCCGATGCGCGGCTCTTCCACGCCGCACCGGCGACGGATCCCGCCGCGGAATTGGTGATCGTCGTCCCCGAGCGAGATGCCACGACGTTGACCAAGCAATTGGCGGCGACGTTGCGCAACCGTGCTCGCGTCATCGGCCTGCCCTCCGCCTAGCCTGACCGTCGTGCGCGACAAGTGGGATTCCCTCCTGATGGAGCACGTGACGCTGGAGTCACTGCTGTCCGATCCGGATGTCCTCGGAGACCAGAAGCGTCTTCGCGACGTGTCGCGGCGGTACAAGGAGCTCACCCCGGTGGTGGAATGCATCCGTCGAATCGAGAGTCGTCGCAACGACGGTGAAGCAGCGCGCGAACTGCTGACGATGGCCGAGTCCGATGCCGAGCGCGACCAACTCAAGGAGGAGCGGGACACTGCGGCGGCCGACGTTCTTCGGATGGAGGACGAACTGCGCACCTTGTTGCTCCCCAAGGACCCCAACGACGGTCGCCCGGTGATCCTGGAGATTCGCGGCGCCGAAGGTGGCGAGGAAGCCAACCTCTTCGCCCGGGATCTCTACGAGATGTACGTGGCCTACGCCAACCGTCGGGGATGGAAGGTGGAGACTCTTGCGCTCGATCCGAGCGATCTCGGCGGCGTGAACCAGGTCGTTTTCGTGATTCGCGGTGACGATGCTTGGTCACGGCTCAAGTACGAAGCAGGACCGCATCGTGTGCAACGCGTCCCGGTCACCGAGAGTCAGGGTCGTATCCACACCTCGTCGGCCACCGTGATGGTGCTTCCGGAAGCCGAAGAGGTCGACGTGGAGATCGACGAGAAGGATCTGCAGATCGATGTGTATCGCTCGAGCGGTCCGGGCGGACAGGGCGTGAACACCACCGACTCTGCGGTGCGGATCACCCACCTTCCCACGGGGATCGTGGTGGCCATGCAGGATCAACGGAGCCAATTGCAGAATCGGGCCCGAGCCATGGTGATCCTTCGTTCGCGACTGCTGAAGGCCGCCCAGGAGGAACACGAGGCCAAGATGTCCCTCGAGCGCCGCTCTCAGATCGGCGGTGGTGGCCGAGGCGAAAAGATCCGCACCTACAACTTCAAGGAGAATCGATTGACCGATCATCGGATCGGTTTCACCATCTACTCCTTGTCCGATGTGCTGGCCGGGGATCTTGACGGGGTCGTCGATGCCCTGGCCAACGACGAACGAGCGCGCCAACTGGCGGGTCAGGACGCATGAACGGCGAACGGAACCCGTCGGAAACCGATGACGCGTCGACCTGGCGCGACCTTTTGGAGGACACCGTTCGCCTGTTGGGGGAGCGACCCGCTGCTCGCTGGCTCTGCGAGACGGCCAGCGGACTCGAGGGACAGGAGTTCCTCGACGAATTGGATTCGCCGGCCACCGAACGGATGGTTGCCCATCTCGACGCCATGCTCGAGCGGTATCGACGTGGTGAGCCCTTGGCTTATGTCATGGGTCGCTGGTCGTTTCGTACCATCGACGTGCTGGTGGATTCCCGCGCCCTCATCCCGCGACCGGAGCCCGAGATCGTCGCCGGTCGCGCCCACGAAAGAGCCCGCGCGACCGACGCGCCGCGTCGCATCGTCGATCTCGGCACCGGGTCGGGCGTCATTGGATTGTCGCTGGCTGCCGAATTGCCGGTGACGGGAACCGAGATCTGGATGACCGATGCATCCGAGGAGGCCTTGAACCTGGCCCGGGCCAATGCCGCGGGTCTTGGGCGCGTCGGCGCCAATGTGCGCATCGCCGGCGGTTCCTGGTTCGCGGCACTTCCCGACGAACTGCGCGGCACCTTCGACGTCGTGGTCGCCAATCCGCCCTACATCGCCGTCGGAGATCCCGAAGTGGATGAGGGCGTCATGGTTTGGGAACCCCACGGGGCACTTTTCGCCGGAGTCGACGGATTGGACGCGGTGCGGGCCATCGTCGACGATGCTCCACACTGGTTGAGACCATCGGGTTGGCTGATCCTGGAGATCGGACACCGCCAGGGATCGGCAGTGCACGAGCTGATGATTGCCGCAGGGCTGGTGAATGTGCTCGTCGGCAAGGATCTGGCGGGACGCGATCGTTACGTCGAGGCTCGCCGACCCTGATCGGATTCGACGAGGCCGAGCGCCCGTCGGAGGAAGTCCAATTGGTGCAGCAGGAGATTCTCGGCGACCACGGCCTGAGGAGTCATGTGCGACACTCCACTCAGGGGCAGGACCTCGTGGGGCTTCCCGGCGGCCAAGAGTGCTGATGAGAACTGCAGGGTGTGAGCGGCGACCACGTTGTCGTCGGCCAACCCGTGAATCAACAGCAGCGGTCGGGACAGACGAGGTGCATCGTCGATGAGCGAGGTGGAGCGATACGGGCCATCGTTCACCCTCGGGTTCCCGAGGTATCGCTCGGTGTAGTGGGTGTCGTAGAGATGCCAGTCGGTGACCGGCGCACCGGCGATGCCCGCGTGGAAGACGTCCGGACGACGAAGCACCGCCAAAGCCGCCAGATACCCGCCGAAACTCCAGCCGCGGATCCCCACGCGTGACGGATCGATGGGTGCTCCGTCATCCACCAGGGCCTGGAGTGCTACGACCTGATCCTCGAGCACCACTTCGGCCAGATCTTCGTACACCGCCCGTTCCCACTGCGTGCCGAGTCCTGGAGTGCCCCGACCGTCGGCCACCACCACGGCGAAACCCTGGTTGGCGAACCACTGCGACGTGCAATGTGCAGCCGTCGAATCCACCACGCGCTGAGCGTGAGGTCCGCCATAGGGATCCATCAAGACCGGCAGTCGCATTCCCGGTGTCGCGTCATCGGGCAGGATCAATGCGCACGGAATACGACGTCGCCCTGCCCGCACGAGTCGCACCTGCGGTGCCACGAGGGGAACCTCGGCGAGATTGTCGATGACGCGCGAATTGTCGCCGCTGAAGATGGTGGTGGTCGAGCGAGGCTGCGTGAGCGATGCCCGGCGGATCACCAGTGTGGACGCACCAACACTGGCGGTGTGCAGTCCGTCGAGAGCCGTGCGCGCCACCGGAGCCAGATCACCGGGTTGCCACTGCCAGACACTCTGGGCTTCTGGTCGTTCGATCTCGTTGGCCGTGAACGTCACGACATCGGCCGAGGTGCTCACGACGGAGCGCACGTTCAGATCCGTCGGCGTGACGCAACGATCACCGATCTGCAATCGGGCGACGCCGTCACGATGGGTGATCGACACCAGCTCGCCCGATGTGAGGCGAGCCGGCACTCCGGGGAAGAGGTCCACCCAGGTGTCGCTGGTCTGTGACGTCAATTCCTCGACGGCGCCACGACGGATGTCGGCGATACATATCGCCGAACGCTTCTGGTCGCGGGTCTGCAAGGTGAGCATCAGTTCATGAGCAGTCGCCCATTCGACAGTGGCCAGGTATTCGTAGCTGGCATCCCATGCCAGATCTTGTCGATGCGAACCGTCACGGGAGATGACGCTCAGAGTCACGGAGGCATTGGGTGTTCCGGCTGCGGGGTAGCGAACGGCGAGAGGGGTGCGCTCGGGGTGGGCCGGATCGGCGATGTACCAGGTGTCGACCGGACTCTCGTCCACCCGGCAGACCGCGAGTTGGTTGCCGTCCGGACTCCACCAGAATCCTCGCTGTCGGTCCATTTCCTCGGCAGCGATGAAGTCGGCCGAGCCCCAGGAGATCGTGTCCGGCTCCCCGAGCTGATCGGGATCGACGACCGTGATCGGAGAGACGGTCACGGTGCCAGTCGTCGGAGTCGTCGGGAGGAGAACCGCGCGTAGTGCTCGGCCGTCCAGGTAGGCCACCGCAGTTCCGGGGGGATCGAGACATGCGTCGAATGCTTGACCAGGACCGTGCAGCAGCATCACCTGTGCAGTGTCGACATCGACGACATGGATCTGTCCACCGAGTACGAAGACCACTCGTTGCAACGCTTCGTCGTGGGAATACGAGGTGATTCCGCTGGCTCCTTCTCGCAGGCGTTCGCGTCGGGCTCGCTCGGCCGGGGACAAGTCGTCGGTGTCGGCGAGCAGAGCGAGCGGATCCACGAGCAGCCGTTCCTCACCGGACTCCACGTTCGTGACCCACAGGCAGTTGACCGGATCGTCCCCGGCCCGGCTGCGCAGAAAGACCACCCGCAGTCCATCAGGTGAAACCGAAACGTTCCTCGGTTCCCCGAGGGACAGCCGCTGGGTGCGGGCGTACTGGCGCGGGAAAGTATCGGTCGTCGTGGATGTCGCGGGACGGCTCGCTTCAGGGCTCACGGCGTGACGAGGATCTTGGCGTGGGCCTCGGGACTGCCGAGATCGGTGAATGCCTGGGGGACTCCGTCGATTCCGACACGGCCGGTGATCAGCGGGGACAGGTCGACTTTGCCCTCGGCAATACTGTTCAGGGCACTGGCGAACTCGGTGGGCGAATAGCCCAGCACGAATTGGAGTGACAGTTCCTTTCCGATGCCCAACATCGGGTGGATTCGGTCCTCTTGCATACAGGCCCCGACCACCAGAATGCGAGCGTCCTTCGGTGCCATGCGCATGGCCTGCTCGATCATTCCGGGAACACCGACGGCTTCGAAGATGACCAGAGGTCTGGATCCGTCGATGCGACGCCAGGCGGTGATCGCCGGGGTGTCGCGCGGATCGACCACGACATCGGCACCCAAGTGTTCGGCAAGAGCACGACGACGCGGGGAGAAGTCGGCACCGACGATCGGGCCGATCCCACGCATCTTCAATTCGGCGATACAGGCCAATCCGACCGGACCGAGACCGAGAACGATGGCCGCGTCACCTTGGGAGATGCGGCTCTTCTCAACGGCGTGGACACCGACGGCCAACGGTTCGGTCATGGCGGCGAGTTCGGGCGCGAGACCGTTGGGCACTTTGAGGCTCATGAGCTCGTTGACCACCAAGCGCTCCGCGTAGCCACCCGGGTACTTGTTGCTGAACCCGACACCGTGCACGCCCTGTTCGTCGAAGGTCACCGGGAAACTGACGACGATGTCGCCGGCCTTCAAATTGTTCACGCCCGGCCCGGTCTCCAGGATCTCGCAGCAGTATTCATGGCCCATCACGGTGTCGAGATGGGGTTCGAACATCACCGGTCGCGTGGGATCGGCGGTGTCCTCGTTGTCGTCGGACATTTCCGCCATCAGTCGTCGACTTTCCGCACCGTGCACCAGAAGATGCAGGTCGCTACCGCAGATTCCGCAGGCCAACACTTTGGCCACCGCCTGACCGGGCCCGGCCACCGGTTCGGGAATGTCGTCGACCCGGAGGGACCAGTTCTTCATCACCGCAGCGCGCATGGTGCGACATTACGCCCGGAGCCCCGGGCCGGCGAGATCCCAGAAGGTGTCGCGAATCAGGTGGTCGAGCGGCTGAAGGAGGCAATGGCGTCGGTCAGCAGGGCGAAAGCGGCCTCGTCGTCCACCCCGGTGAGGACATCGCAGTTCGGAGCCTGCACTTCTTTCAGGTCCCGTTCGTCGATCAGGGTCATTCCGCGGGTGTGGGTACCGGTCAATTCGATGACCACGTGAGCATTCCGACGGGTGAAGAGCTGGGGATGGGTGAGAGCCATGACAGCGAGAGGATCGTGCACTGCTCCACCATCCATCCCGTGATGTCGCCGCATGTAGGTATCGGTGAAGAACTGCATCAGGTCGCCGAGAACTGCAGCCAGTCGGCCGGGCGTGGCCTTGACCGCGTCGATGCGCGGCTGCGTGGCCCGGAACTGATGGGTGAGATCCAATCCAGCCATGATCAGTGGACCCCCGTAGGTGAACACGACGTCGGCGGCTTCCGGATCGACCCAGATGTTGAATTCGGCTGCTGTCGTCCGATTGCCGAAGGTGCCACCTCCCATCAGCGAGATACCGGCGATACGGCGGGCGATGTCGGGTGCCAAGCGCAACGCGAGAGCGATATTGGTGAGCGGACCGGTCGGCACCAGCCAGAGGCCTTCAGTGG
>JBMTPW010000015.1:0-16048 GCA_049444115.1 Ilumatobacteraceae bacterium
CTCGTCGCAAGAAGGCCGCCGCCAAGAAGTAATCATTTCCCGTTCTCAACGGGATTGGAACTGATCGAGCGGGGGTTCGCCCCCGCTCGATTGCTTTTCCGGACGCCTGGCCGATCGCCCGGTATCCGATCGGCCTGCCATCATTTCCCCGTGGATGTTGCAACACTCATCGAAGATCTTGCCGCTGAGCACCGGTCACTCTCGGCCGTTCTCGATTCGTTGGACGACCGGCAATGGAAGTTGCCGACAGATTCTCCGGGTTGGGCCATCAGCCACCAAGTCAGTCATCTCGAGTTCTTCGACCGGCGGGCCACCCTGGCACTTGCCGACCCCGATGCCTTCATCGCCGATCGTCGGCGCGTCATCGCCTCCGCTCCACGGGACCCATCGGTGGATCTGGCGAACTCTGCGACCCGTGAACGTCTTGTCGAGTCGTGGCGCCAGAGCGCGTCGGAACTACTGAATCGGGCCACCAAGGTCGCACCGGAAGTTCGAGTGCCGTGGTACGGACCGTCGATGTCGTTGGGATCCTTTCTCACCGCTCGCCTGATGGAATGTTGGGCGCATGGCGAAGACATCGCCTCGGCTGCTGGTGTCGAGAGAACCCCGACCGACAGGTTGCGCCACATCGCCCACATCGGCGTCGCCACCCGCGCCTTCAGTCTGGTCATCAACTCTCTTCCAGCCGACGACACGACCGTCGAGGTGCGATTGCGGTCTCCCGCGGGCGAGATGTGGAGCTGGTCGAGTGGCTCCGGTTCGGCATCGGGTCAATCCGTCACCGGCGACGTTCTCGACTTCTGTCGGGTGGTGACTCAGAGACGTCGGAGCGAGGAGACTTCGCTCATCGTTAACGGTGAATCGGCGCAGTCCTGGATGCGGGTGGCTCAGGCCTTTGCCGGTCCGCCCGGTCGTGGTTGATCGGCGTCAGATGTCGGACATCTTCTTGAAGACTTCGGCGGCTGGCCTGCCGATGCGTCGGCCGTTGTCGGCGATACGCAACCGCATTCGTTCGGCGAAACGTTCCAATTCGGAGGGCTCCACGGCCTTCATGGTGCTCTCGAATTGGGATTCGTGGGCCAACAGCGCTTGGATCTTCGTGTCGACGGTGGTGGTGATGTCTTCGCCGTGATCGGGAGCATCTGCTTCCCACAGGAGCAGGTGCTCGGGCCGGTGATGGTCGAGGCCGAGGTGTTTCGAGAAGTGGGGGTCTCGGGCAACGACGATGGCATCGCAGGTGAGGAACCCGGCCCGTCGATGGTCGGGATGGAGGCGATAGCGCTTCCACGGGTCGTGTCCGAGCACGACCTGAGGTCGGAGTCGCCTGATCGCGGCGACGATCTGGTCTCGAAGGGCGGGGCTCTCCTCCAATTCGCCGTCGACTTGATTCAGGAACAGAACCTCGCCTTGCCCTCCGAGGCGTCGGGCGGCTTCGCGCTGTTCATCGCGTCGGACGCGCTTCAGCGTCTCGATGTCGGCATCGGGATTCCAGGTTCCCTTGGATCCATCGGTGAGAATGAGATTGTGGACGAGGCATCCGTCCTTGGCCCATTTGGCCAGCGTTCCTCCACAACCGAACTCGATGTCGTCGGGATGCGCACCGATGGCCAAGGCGACGGTTGGCGTCGGGAGGTCCACACTGCGGAACTCGACATCGTGGTCCACGGGGGGCTGACCGGGTTCGTTGCTCATGACACCGTCCTACTCATCGTGTCTCATCGGGTTGGTCTCGGGAGGGAACGGGGAGGTTCAGTTCGGCGTTCCGATCGGCAATGATGGCGGCTACGGCTGCCCGAACCCGGTGATCCTCGAGGTCCTGCGGGGTATCCAGATCGAACCCCAGGTCGGGATGTTCGATCACGCGCAACTCCGCTCCGAGTGCTCGTGCCTGCTCGCAGTGGGCGCGACACGAGCCCGGACCGTATGTGAACCGCCACTGCGGGACGATGTCGTTTCCGAGGGCCAGCAGATTGGTGCCATCGTGATGTCGGTCGGGTACGACCGCCACCGACGACGCAGTACCGGGTGGAACCACGATGTCGAGTTCGGTGAGCGCATCGGGAAACGCGAGGTCGGCGTGCACGATCACGATCTCTTCCGGCTGACGTTCCGCCATGATGCGTGGAACGGCGGCTTGCAGGGATTGGTTGAGTCCGCTGACCGCCACCTGGCAGGTCGGAACTCCGAGCGCTCTCGACCAGCGGACCACTTCATCGTCGTTGCACACCACCACTGCACGTGCGAATCCGATCCGGGTCAAGACGCTGGTCGCCGAGGCACGTGCCAACCGGCTGCGTTGGTCGGCGTCGAGCACGGATCCGAGTCGGCTCTTGGCATCCGTGAAGGAGCGCACCGGAACGATGACCAATCGGTGGAGAGGACGCGGACGGTCCTCGTTGGAGAATCGGGATTCACCCGACTGGCGGTTCGATCGACGGTGCACGATGGGTGAAGCCTACGAACCGGTTGCAGAACGTCGTGGGCCGAGTTCGCCGATACGCTCGAAGCAACCGGAAACGGGGGGACGAGAGCGATGAAGGTTGCAGTGATCGGCGCCGGCTCCTGGGGAACGACCGTGGCCAGCCTGGCCGCGGCCAACACCGACACCGTGTTGTGGGCCCGACGCGCTTCCCTGGCCGAGGCGATGAATGCCACTCGACACAACCCGGACTACGTGACTGCTCACCGACTTCCCGACAGTCTGCAGATCACCGCCGATCTCTCCTCGGCGATCCGTTCGGCCGATGTGGTGGTGATGGGTGTCCCTTCGCATGGCTTTCGCGACGTGGCCGCCGAGGTGGCTGCATCGATTCGGCCCTGGGTACCGGTGGTGAGCCTGGCCAAGGGGCTGGAGCGAAGCTCGCTGAAGCGCATGAGTGAAGTCATCGCCGATGAAATGCCTGGCCATCCCGTTGCCGTGTTGACCGGGCCGAACCTGGCTCGTGAGATCATGGAAGGACAACCGGCAGCAGCGGTGGTAGCCATCGCCGACGCGGTGATCGCTACCGAACTCCAACGCATCTTCACTCGCCCGACTCTGCGGGTGTACACGAATCCGGATGTCGTGGGATGCGAAGTGGCGGGCGTGGTGAAGAACATCATCGCCATCGGATCGGGGATGGCCGCAGGCATGGGTTTCGGCGACAACACTCGGGCGACGCTCATCACTCGGGGACTGGCGGAGATGACTCGTCTCGGAATGGCCATGGGCAGCGACGGTTCCACGTTCGCCGGGCTGGCAGGGATGGGTGACCTCATCGCCACGTGCTCGTCCGAGCAGAGCCGCAACAACATGGTTGGACGTCGCCTTGGACAAGGAGAGACGATCGAAGCCATCATGACGTCGATGACCATGGTCGCCGAAGGAGTGAAGAGTTCTCCGGCTGTTCTGGACCTGGCCCGTCGGTACGCAGTGGAGATGCCCATCACCGAACAGGTCGTTGCCGTGTGTCATCACGGGCGAAGTGCGGCCGAAGCCGTGGCATTGCTGATGCAGCGCCGCCGCAAGAGCGAAGTCGACTGACCGTGCGTCGCCGCGAAGTGCCGCAACCCGGCGGCCGAACAGGGACGATGATCGGTGCCCTCGGTGACCGCTGGCGGGCAACCGTGGACCGATTCGGCGACGTCGAACCCCATGACGGTTCGGCCCCGCTGCGATGGTTCGTGGCCGCCGAGGATCGGTGGCACCGTCCGAGCGATGGCATCGCTACCCGCCAGACCGTGCTCGGTGGAACGCCGGTGGTGGAGACGCGCCTGCGCGTGCCGGGGGGCGATGTGATCCAGCGGCTCTTCGTGGCCCCGGGACGCGGGACTCCTCCGGCGCTCGTCATGGATGTGGAGAACGACTCCCCGCGAGCCGTGGCAGTGGCGGTGACCCGAACCGATGTCGTAGCGCCTCGAATCCCGACCGATCCGGCGATCACCGCACGCCACGTGGCCGAGCTCGGTCTCGATTCGGTGCCGGTGGTGTTGCCGCTCGGTCATCGTGCTCGATTGCGCTTGGCGATTCCGTGCTCTCCGGTGGGAGTCGTCGATTCCCTCGACTACCTGGCTGGTTTTCCGGATTGGAGCGACGTGGTGCGCGGGTGGACGTCACTGTGCGAACGGGCGTCTCGGATCGTCGTACCCGATCTGGCCGAGGCCGTGCCGGTCGTGGACTCGATGATCGCCGAACGATGTCGGGTCGCACTCGATCCGCCGGGGGAGATACGCGATGTCGACGCGGCGATCGCTGGTCTCCTTGCGTGGCGTGATGCCCAACCCATGGGGCTCGGCCGTCCCGATCAAGAAGACGTGGTATCGGCTGTGGAGATTCTGATGCGTGCCGTTCGGCGCGGTCATCCATGGTCACGTGATGCGGCCCGCGCCGTGGAAGCCGCGGCCGTGCTGTTGGGGACCGGTGCGGTGCTCGGCGGTTCGATGGACCAGGAGTCGGATCTCCTCGAGGAATTGCAGCGCGTGGTCGCCGGCGCAATGCGGAGGGCGATCGAGCCTCTTCCTCGAATGTTGGCATTGGCGACGGGGGACGCCCGTCGCTGGGTGGATCGTCTGGAAGGCGAGATGGTCCGGTGGAGCGACGATCAGGAAGCCACCATGTGTCCGTCGGGCATCGCTCCGAAGCGGCTCGGAGTCGACATCGAGGCTCATCGGCTCCCCGTGGGTCCGCATCACCACCTGTCCTTTGCGCTGCGATGGCATGGAGCCCACCCGGCCGTCATTTGGGAGGTGGAGGGTCCGAGCGGACTCCGCTTGCGATCCGGAGTCGACGCGCAGTGGATGACGACCCAGTCATCCGGTGAAGCGCTGTGGCGCATTCGTGACGGAATGCGACCAACGGCGAACGAATCCTTGTCGTTCTCTTGAAGCCCCCGTCAGGCCTCGAGGCGCCAGGATCTCGAGAGCACGGTCACGTCTGCAGAGCTTCGCCCAATCTTTGCAAACGCATGAGGACCCGACTCTCCACCTCAGGATCAGTGGTCGACCCATCAGCTCCGATGCGCTCGGACCCTTTGACGAAGCCACCATCGGGTTCGCTGACCATGGTGTTGCCCAGGAGCGGCAACACGTTGGTGTAGTACTCGATCACGTTCTTTCCACCGGTGCTCGCCGAGCTGCTCATGATGCTGATCACTTTGCCGCGGAGGGCGTGCTGTCCGGGCGGACGGGTGACCCAGTCGATGGCGTTCTTCAACACTGCCGTGGTACCGAAGTTGTATTCAGGAGTTGCGATGAACAGCCCGTCGCATTCGGTGACCCGTCGTCGCCAGGCCACGACCACCTCGGGAGGTGCATCCTCCAAGTCCGCGTCGTAGAAGGGCAGCGATCCGATATCGAAATCGGAGCTGAGTCTCAGAGCCCGCTGCGGAGGCGATGCTCCAGGAGCGCCCGAGAGGTCGGCGGAACTCAACCGTTGCGCCAAACGTATGAGCCCGGTGTTGGAGGACTGGCGACGCAAACTACCCGATATCGCCAGGACATCGAGAGGATCGTGGAGCTCTGCGGAGGGCATCGCACGAGTATGCCCTGACAACGCGGCGAACCGACGGAAGGGTCGCGAGGGAGGGTGAACGGCTGAAGGGATCCCGTCACGGCAAGATGGGGAGGTGCAAGCACCGATCCGCGTGGCCTACGCCCTCGAACAGTGCTGGCACCGGGTCCCGGCGGGTACGGCGATGTCGGCCATTCGTGCCGCCGTTGCTCTGGCCGATGTGCGGGGGATCGAACTCGTCGGAGTTGCCGGACGCCACCGACGCTCTCCCGAACCGTCTTTCATGCCCCCGATCCCCGTCCGACAACTTCCGCTACGCGGATTCATGCTCTATGAAACTTGGTTGCGATTGGGATGGCCCCAGGTGGAGAGGGCCACCGGACCGGTTGATCTGGTGCATTGCACGGGATTGATTCCACCCGCATCGAAGGCCCCATTGGTGGCCACCTTGCACGACGTGGCCTGGAGGCATCGTCCCGATCAATTCACGCGTCATGGTGTGCGCGTGTTCGAGCGCAGTCTCGCCGAAATGCGTCGACGAGCCCGGTTGGTGCTGTGTCCCTCGACGGCCACGATGTTGGATGCCGAGCGAGCCGGCATCGAGGGCGAACGTTTACGGCTGGTTCCCTGGGGGGTCGAGGCCTCCGACGTGAGCGACCGAGATCGCCAAGCGGTCCGCTCCAAGTACAACCTGCCGCAGCAGTACCTGCTGTTCGTGGGCACGATCGAACCGCGCAAGAATCTCGGCCGCCTGGTGGAGGCCCTGACGTCGATCGGGACGCCTCTGCCCTTGATCGTCGCAGGCGCCCCTGGATGGGGCGACAGCGCCGTCCCCCCCGATGCCAACGTGCAGTTCATCGGCTTCGTTCCCGATTCCGACCTGCCCGCTCTGTACTCGGGTGCGGCCGTCTTCTGCTACCCGAGTGAGCGCGAGGGTTTCGGGATGCCGGTCCTCGAAGCCATGTCGTACGGGACGCCGGTGGTCACCAGCTTGGGAACCTCCACCGAGGAAGTCGCCGGCGGAGCTGCAGTCCTGGTGAATCCGTTCAGCGTCGAAGACATTGGTCGAGGCATCATCGAAGCCCTCGACAATCACGCCGACCTGGCTCGATGGGGTCTGCGTCGTGCCGCCCGCCATCAGTGGTCGGATACCGCTCGTCTGACGGCCCAGGCCTATCGGGAGGCCGTCGGATGAACCGGCTCCGAGTGGCCGTCAACATGACGTGGTGCATTCCCGGTCGCGTCGGAGGAAGCGAAGAATACTTGTGCCGACAATTGCTCGGACTCCCGTCGGAACCGTTTTCGGTCGAGACGTTCGTCCCACAAGGATTTCGCGCCGCCCATCCCGAGATCGTCGAACGGCACACCGTGACCGAGCTGCCCCACGATTCGACGTCGCGTGGACATCGTGTTTGGTCGGAATCCACATGGCTTTACCGCCGTACGGAATCGTTCGACCTCGTCCATCACGGCGGGGGGACCATCCCGATGCGAACACGACGACCGGTGGTGCTCACCATTCACGATCTGCAGTATCTGACCTTCCCGCAGTACTTCCGTACGGCCCGCCGGGTCTATCTGCAGGGGGTCATGCCCCGGTCGGCTCGACGTGCCGACGTGATCACGGTCCCGAGCGAGTTCGTGCGTCGATCGGTGGTGGAGGCGTATGGGATCGATTCGGATCGAATCGTCGTGGTTCCGCATGGTGTGGAGCACTCCCTTGGGCGGAACGCCACCGATCCCGACACGCTCCGTCGCAAATACGGGTTGGGTCAAGGTCCGATCGTGGTCATGCCGGCGGTCACTCACCCGCACAAGGGCCATCAGTTCCTGCTCGATGTGATGGAACGGTCGTGGAGGAAGGCCGGGCTGACCCTGGTGCTCATCGGCGGAGCGGGATTGGCCGAAAACGAGGTGGCGCGTCGCGCCACGAGCGCGGGTCTGCGTCAGTGTGTGGTCAAACTTGGTCGCGTCCCCGCCGACGACCGGGACGGATTGGTGGCGATGGCCGAGGCCATGGCTTTTCCGAGTGAATACGAGGGTTTCGGGGCACCGGTGATCGAGGCGATGGCCCTCGGAACACCGGTGGTGGTGAGCGATCGAACGTGCCTGCCCGACATCGTCGGTGATGCCGGAATCGTTCTGCCGCTCGATCGCGAGCTTTGGGCTGGTGCCTTGGACGTCGTTCGCACGCGACGCGTTGAGCTCGTCGCCCGAGGACGGCGACGCATCGAGGAATTCAGCGCCGAAGCATCCGGACGGGCCGTGGCAGCCGCCTACGGCCGAGCGATGGAGTTCAGCGGGGTTTCCGAGCAGTCGTTGCGAAGCGAACCACGGTGAGGGCCCGATGACGATAGTGAGGTCCTTCTTCCGCCGTCGATCGCCGCGTCCGTTTCAGCGCCGAATCGTTGTGCTCTGTCCGCATTTCGAACCCGATGTCGCGCCCACCGGAGTGGTGATGACGCGAATCGTGCACGAATGGGCTGCGGCGGGCTGGGAGGTTCATGTGGTCACTGCCCTGCCGTGGTACGCCCACCATCGGGTGGACGACGGTTGGCGGGATGTCACCTGGACGTCCCGGACCGAAACGACACCGTGGGGATCGGTGGCCCGCTTGGATCCGCGCGGCGGAATGGACAAGACGAACTTGTTCCGACGAGCGATCGGTTTCCTGATCTTCTCGGTGACGGCATTGGTCGCCGGGTGGCGCGCCGCTCCCGGTCGTCGAATCGATGCCGTGGTGGCGATGTCCCCACCCTTGACGTTGGGATTGGCTGCGAAATGCGTGGCGCTACTGCGGCGTGCACCCTTGATCTTCAATGTGCAGGACGTGTTCCCCGATGCTGCAGTGGCCACCGGAGCCATCGACAACCGGTTGGTCATTGCCATCGCCCGACTGCTGGAGCGGCTCACCTACCGGGCTTCTCGTTTCGTCACCGTTCTTTCGGAAGACCTGCGTGACAACGTTGCCGCCAAGGTCCCGGAGAGGATGCGCTCACGGGTCGTGGTGATCCCCAACTTCGTGGACACCGAATGCATACGTCCCGCCGATCCTTCGACCGACTATCGACGCGAGCTCGGTCTCGACGATCGTTGTGTGGTCATGTACGCCGGCAATGTCGGGTATTCGCAGTCCCTGGACATGATGATCGACGTGGCGCGAACGCGCCCCGATCTGGCGTTCGTCATCAACGGACAGGGTTCGGCGCGTTCGGACCTGGAGCTTGCGGCAGCGTCGATACCCAATGTCGTTTTCGCCGATTTCCAGCCGGCCGAACGATTGGCCGAAGTGCTGGCCACTGCGGACATCCACGTGGTGCCGCTGCGGGCCGGACTCGGCCGGGTCAGTGTGCCGTCGAAGGTGTACTCCATCCTGGCTGCTGGACGTCCGGTGGTGGCCGCGGTCGACACCGATACCGAAGTTCCCCGATTGGTACGGGCTGCCGAGTGCGGGATCGTGGTGGAACCCGATCACCCGGAGGCTTTCGGGACCGCCATCGACACGTTGGCCGCTGATGTCGGCATGCGGCGCGCCATGGGGGAAAGGGCGCGGCGCCACGTGGAGAAGGAGGCGTCGCCGGCGGTCGTGGCGGGGCGGTATGCCGATCTCATTGCCAGCGCAGTAGCCTCCCCTACTCGTGGGTAAAGCATCATCTGCCAAAAAGGTCGCCCGTCTCGCGCAGAAGGGCAAGGGTCGCAAGGTCCGGTTCCAAGGGGGCACCTTGTTCCCGGCGGTGATGGTCGGAATCTCCATCGTCGGCCTGGCACTCATCGTCTATTCGCGAGCGTCCATCCCGGATCGCAACGTGGCCCCCACCATCGAGGACCATTGGCACGCTTCGTACGGTTTCTATGCCTGCGACACGTGGTTGCCGGATCTCCAGGGCAACAAAGAAGAAATCGACAGTGCCGGAACACTGGTCAGCGACCAGTTCCGGCGCACCGGAATCCACAGCCACGACGATGGTGTGATGCACTGGCATCCCTACACGTCGGCGGCGACCGGTCGCAATGCCAGGTTGGGGGTCTTCCTCGACGTCTACGGGGTGAAGTTGACCGACTCGAAGTTGACCTTCCCCGAGGATCAGGGTGGCGCCGTGTTCGAAGAGGGTGTCACGAAGTGCAAGGACGCCGACGGCAACGAAGTCGATGGACAGTTGGCGGTCTACGCGTTCGAGGCCTACAACACTCCCGAGGACTTCGCCACCTACATCACCAATTTCCGGGACATTCGACTCAAGCAGGACAGCATGGCTTTCGCCATCGTGTTCGCCCCTGCCGGTGAGCGACCCGGTTTGCCGCCCTCGGCCAAGGACCTGCCGACTCTTGGTGCGGCAGATACCGGTGCCACCGGACAGCCGACCACCACGGTTGCCGGAACGACGCCCGATGGTTCGGCTCCGGTGGGTTCGACACTTGCTGGTTCGTCGACGATCGCCCCGTCGTCCGCTCCCACCACGACGGACTCTCCGACGACCACCGCCGGCTGATGCGGGCGGTGGTGTTGGTCGGCGGGTTCGGTACCCGACTCCGGCCTCTCACCCTCACCACCCCGAAACCCATGCTCGCCGTCGGTCACCGGCCGATCGTTGAGAACCTGGTTCGCATGCTGGCGCAGGCGGGCATCGATGAGGTCGTACTCGGTCTTGGATTCCGTCCAGAACCGTTCATGAACGCCTATCCCGACGGAACCTGCGCCGGGGTGTCACTGCACTACGCCGTGGAACCCGAGCCACTCGACACCGGCGGTGCCATTCGCTTCGCTGCCGACCATGCGGGCATCGATGAAACCTTCGTCGTGGTGAACGGAGACATCATCACCGATCTGGATGTGGCGGCACTCATCGCACGCCACCGTGACAGTGGTGCAGAGGCGACCATCCATCTCACCCCCGTTGAAGATCCGTCCGCCTACGGAGTGGTGGCGGTCGGTGCGAACGGGTGCGTCGAGCGATTCGTCGAGAAGCCCGCCCCCGGTACGGCCCCGAGCAATCTGATCAACGCCGGCACCTATGTTTTCGAACCCGAGGTTCTGACGCGCATACCCACGGGTCGAAAGGTGTCGATCGAGAGAGAAACGTTCCCGTCGCTCGTCGCCGACGGGCGACTCTTCGCCTGGGCCACCGACGACTACTGGATCGATACCGGTCGGCCGGAGACCTACCGTCGAGCCAACCTCGACTTGGTCGATGGTCACCGCTCCGTCACGGTGCCGATGATCGACGACGGCGCCGAAGTCGATGCGAGTGCCGAGGTGCGCCACAGTCTGGTGTCGGCTGGCGCATCAGTGGCCGCGGGGGCGCGAATTCTCGACTCGGTGGTACTTCCCGGCGCGGTCATCGGGCCCGGAGCCGAAGTCAGGGAGTCGATCGTGATGGGTGCAGTGGGTTCGCTCTGTGTCGTGGTCGACTCGGTGATCGGAGCCCGCGGGTCTGTTCCCGCTGGGACCACTCTCGAACACGCCCGCGTGCCGCCGCCCCCGTACGAATGAGTGGCAGGGGCCCGACCCGATGCGGCTCAGGGCTCGATCGGCATCGACATCGGTTGCGCTGATTCCGGTACGAGGACCGACGTATCATGACGGTCGCTGAGATGACTGGGAACGCGCCGACGTCGGCCATGGTGATCGGGGGTGCAGGCTTCCTCGGATCGCACGTGGTGGATCGCCTGCTCTCCGATGGACTGCGCCTGGATGTGGTGGACGATCTGTCGACCGGTTCTTTGGCCAATCTGGCCGAGGCGCGAGCCAACGCAGTCGACGGCTCGCTGCGAATCCACACTCTCGATGCGACGATTCCCGAATTCGTGGATCTGGTCCGTCTGCGCAGGCCCGATGTGCTCTATGTGCTGTGCGCTCTCACACCGACCACCTGCGATCTCGCAGGTTCCGTGAAATCCTTCGCCATTGCCGCGTCGGCACTCGAAGCAGCTCGGCAGGCACGTGTGGGCAAAGTCGTGGTGAGCATTCCGGCTGGATTGCTCTATGGAGAGCTCGCTGCTCGTGATCTACCGGTGAAGGAAGATCGGCCGCGACGACCGGTCGGGGTGGCGGGGGTGACTGCGATTGCCATCATCGAACTCCTGGAGCTCCATCGTCAGGACCACGACATCGAATTCACGGCGCTGGCCTTTTCCACCGTCTACGGACCTCGTCAACGCGACGACAACAACGTGGTCGCGCGTTTCCTGGCTGCTCGACGCTCGGCCGAGAGGGCCGTCGTCAACGGAGACGGCCGGCAGACTCGCGACCTGTTGTACGTGGACGATGCGGTCGACGCGGTTGCTCGTTCCCTCGAACGCGGTGGCGGACTGGTCCTGCACGTGGGTAGTGGCCAACAGACGAGCATCAACGACCTTTGGGCGTTGATCGGGGGGCGCACCGAGGTCCAACGGGTGCCGCGTCCTCCCCACGACGTGGGCCGGATGGCTCTGTCGGCCTCGCGCGCCCGCCTCCATCTGGGGTGGTCGTCCTGGACGAAACTGACCGACGGAGTGGGCGCTCTCCTTGGTCCCCGCTGACCGCAGCGCTCGTCGACGAGCGCTGACGTGATGATCGTCAGCGGAAGAGGTCCTCACCGGCTGGCCGCACGATTTCGTCGATCGACGACGGTCGCAACCATGAACGGTCGACACCGCGCACCACGGCCACCGGGACGCCATTGGACTTGCCCATCACCAATTCGGCGGTCGAGGCGATTTCGTCGGCCACGCAGACCTCGGTCACCTGCATCGTGCGACCGAGGGCATCGGGAGTGCCACGGAGATCCACCACTGCTGCGATTCCGGCGACACCGATGGCCACATCGGTGAGTCCCTTGCGCCACGGTCGTCCGAAGGTGTCCGAGATGATCACCCCCACCTCGATGCCCAACTTGGCCCGCACGATGTCCTGGACACGTCGTGCAGAGCGATCGCTGTCGAGGGGAAGCAGAGCCGCCCCGCCTCGCTCCACATTCGACAGGTCGATGCCACTGTTGGCACAGATGAAGCCGTGACGGGTCTCGGTGATGATGAGATCGCCGCGACGGCGCACCACGCGGACGGCCTCTTGTTCCACCAGCACCTTGTGCGACAGTGGGTCGTCCGGATCGATTTCGACCATCCGACC
The DNA here is from genome assembly GCA_049444115.1 of Ilumatobacteraceae bacterium. GTDB lineage: Bacteria > Actinomycetota > Acidimicrobiia > Acidimicrobiales > Ilumatobacteraceae > Casp-actino8. Next base: position 12,597 of record JBMTPW010000015.1, read on the forward strand.
TTCCGCCTTGGACACGATCTTCTGGGTGACGACGAGAACGTCGCCGTCCTGCAACGGACCGTTCGGTTCGGCGCGGCAGGCATCGACCACGATGTCGCCGATCTGATCGCCGGATCTGACCTCTCCGATCCCCGTCACTCCCCAAGCGGAAAGGCGCGGCATCGACTCGTTCATCGTGGTTCTCCTGTTCGTGTCGCTTCGAGAGCGGTTTCGGCAAGACGCATGGTGATGTCGATGTCGCTCATGATCGTGTCGGTGACCGCGCACTGCATCCCGGCGGATTCGACTGCCTGGCGATGGGCCTCATCGGCCCGGTCGATCACCAGAGTTGCTGCGATGCCGGTGTAGAGAGCGGCGATTCCAGCGACCGAGGCTTCGTGGCCGAGTTCGCGCAGCATGCGATCTGCTGGCCCTTTCAGTGCCGCTCCCGCCACGATCGGAGAGATGGCGACGGTGCGACGGCGATGACGGTGCAGGGCATCGTCGACTCCGCGAAGGGATCTGATGGGCCCGAGCGAGACGATGGGATTGGAGGGAGCCACGATGATCGACTCGGCCCGATCGATGAGTTCGAGAAAGGTGGGAGCTGCCGACGCGTGTCCGTGGAAGGTCACTGCCGAGACCGGCACCGCGTGACGAAGTTGCACGAAATATTCCTGGAACGACACCGTGCGCGGTCCGTCGATCCCGACGATGTCGACCATGGTGGCCACCGGATCATCACTCATTGGCAGGATCCGAACCGGTATGTCCCAGGCTCTGGTGATCTCGGCGGTAACGGCGCTGAGCGATGCTCCTTCGCGTCGACGGGCCGTTCGGTAGAGGTGGGTGGCCAGATCACGGTCTCCGAGTCCGAACCACGTGCCGCCGGCCTGCGATCCCTCGGGCCGGGTGGCTTCGTACCGCTGCAGCGATTCCATCACCCGCCAGGACTCTCCCGCCAGACCCCATCCGCGCTCGGGGTCGATGGCCCCGGCCAAGGTGTAGGTGATGGTGTCGAGGTCGGGAGAGATGTTCAGCCCGTGCATGACGGTGTCGTCACCGGTGTTCACCACCACGGTGATGTCCTCCGCTGGCGCCACCCGGATCAACCCCCGCAGAAAGCGCGCCGCTCCGACGCCACCGGCCAGGACGAGAATCATCTGGTCATTCTTGCGGGCGGCGCTCGGATTTGCGGTGGCTGCCCGTCGAAGCTGCCACCAGGCGGTACAGATCCAGCAAACCGTCCGCAGTGGTGGACCATGAGAAGTCCTGGACGCGCCGGTGGCCAGCGGCCACCAATTCGGAGCGGCGCCCTTCGTCCCGAACCACGAGTGCCAACGCGCCGGCCAGCGCATCGGTGTCGTAGGGATCCACCAGGACCGCGGCGCGATCGGCGATCTCGGGGAGGGAGCCGCTGTTGGCGGCAACGACCGGAGTGCCGGCGGCCATGGCTTCGAGGAGCGGAAACCCGAATCCTTCGTCGAGCGAGGGATACGCCAGGACAGTCGCGGCTCGGTAGAGCCACGAGATCTCGTCGGGTGCAAGTCCGTGCACGAGTCGGATGCGCTGGCGAACGGTTTGCGGGAGGGCGCCGATCGTCGCCTCCACGGACGCAGTTGCGTTCCCCCGAGCCCCGGCCACCACCAGGTGCAGATCACCGAATTCGGTGGCCACGGCACCGAAGGCGGTCACCAAGCGGACGAGATTCTTGCGCTGGTCGATCGTGCCGACCGCGAGTACGAAGGGCGTGTCGTCGGACCACGGGAGGACCCGAGGACGACGGGCGGGAATGTCGTGGATGCGCGGTGTGGCCCAGGGTACGACGGTCACCGGTGCCGAGGGGAAGAACTCGTGCACTGCCGCGGCGGTGGCTCGAGACGGGGCGTGCACGTGGACGCCAGCAGCGACGGAACGTCGGAGCACCCGCATCGACAGATTCACGGCAGGAGAACAATGTTCGGGATGACGCAAAGCCCAACAGTCGTTGACGGTGACCAACCGGGGCAAACGGGAGGGTGGAACGACATAGTTCGTTCCGTGGATCACCTGTGCTCCGCTCAGTGTGCCGTCGAAGCGCGGAAAGTCGACGTGGCTCCAGCAGCGAAGAGTCGGTCCCGCCGGAAACGTGAGACGGAGGGTTCCTCGTGTGAGCGGGGCGCGCAAACTCAGAGCGTAGGGAAGGATCGTGAGGTCATCGGAGCGACGTTCGAATTCGCTCAGTATTTCGATCACCGTTCGGCCCACACCGGTGACCGCGCCGTACAAGGGCCCGGTGTCGAGGGCAACCGTCAGCACGGGTCTACCCGCACCACCACGGACTTCCCACGAATCATGCTTAGAGCGTAGGGGTCAGACCGTAGAGTGCAGGGTCTCGACGTGTTTGTGAGGAGTCGTCCATGCCCCGAGCCTTTGTCACCGGTATCACTGGCCAAGACGGTCAGCACATGGCCGAGTTCCTGCACTCCAAGGGGTATCAAGTCTTCGGCATGGTCAAGGGGCAGAACAACCCCAAGGCCGATCTCCTGCGCGATGAATTTCCCTACGTCGAAATCGTTCCCGGGGACCTTGCCGATCTGCCGTCGTTGGTGAAGGCCATGGAAGTCGCCCAACCCGACGAGGTCTACAACTTGGCGGCCATTTCCTTCGTGGCGCTGTCCTGGAATCAGGCGGAGTTGACCGCCAACCTCACCGGCACCGGCGTTCTGCGCATGTTGGAAGCCGTCCGCATGGTGGGCGGTCAGACCGACAATCACATCCGCTTCTACCAGGCGTCGTCATCGGAGATGTTCGGCAAGGTGCGTGAGATACCTCAAACCGAACTGACGCCTTTCCATCCGCGGTCACCGTACGGATGCGCCAAGGTCTTCGGCCACGACATCACCGTCAACTACCGCGAGAGTTACGGACTCTGGGCGTGTTCGGGGATTCTCTTCAATCACGAAGGCCCACGACGGGGTGTGGAGTTCGTGACCCGGAAGGTCACCAACGCCGCGGCGCGGATCAGGCTCGGTCTGCAGACCGAACTCGTGATGGGCAATCTGGATGCCAAGCGCGACTGGGGTTATGCCGGTGATTACGTGCGGGCCATGTGGCTCATGTTGCAGCAGGACGCGCCCGATGATTACGTGATCGCCACGGGGGAGACTCATTCCATCGAGGAACTGGTCGAACTGGCATTCATCGAGGCCGGTATCGGTGACTGGCGTCCTTACGTCCGTCAGGATCCGAAGTTCTTCCGTCCAGCCGAGGTGGACCTGCTCATCGGTGACGCCAGCAAAGCACGGGAGAAGTTGGGGTGGAAACCCGAAGTGGACTTTCCGAGCCTGGTGCGCATGATGGTGCAGCACGATCTGCGCTACGAAGCTGCTCGCGCCGGTCTGCCGACTCCATGATTGTGTTCGGGATTGCATTCGGGATTGCGTTCGGCGATCTCATGATTCGAGCGGGCGGTCGAGGACGGCGTCGCTGAG
>JBMTPW010000016.1:0-15501 GCA_049444115.1 Ilumatobacteraceae bacterium
CTGTCTCAGAAGGCTTTCGCCCGCGGGCAAGTTGAGATCCGTCTCCACCCACATGCCGCCGACCGGCTCCCACTGTCCGCGGTCCACAAGTCGCTGAACTTCAGCGAAAACCTCCGGAGCGTCTTCGCGCACCCAGGAATAGTGCTGGGCCTGACTATGGCTGAAGACCATGTCGCCGTTGCGCTTCAAGAGATCGACTGCATTGACGAAGGTTCGCACCGCCTTGCGCCGGGTTTCGCGGACCGGCCACAGCCAGGCGGTGTCGAGATGAGCGTGTCCCGTCGCCACGATGCGGTGCAGTCCCTTCCCGAGTCCAGCAGGCGTTCCCGGAATGGCGCGCAGACGGGAACGCAGGAACGACATGGCGGCTTGCGCCGAACCGGACACATCGCCGGGATCGATGATGTCCTCCAGGTCCTGGACGATGGAAAAAAGACGCGCCCGATACGGATCCCGGGGCTCGAGGTCGATCACCAGATCCATCACGGACTGCAAGGCGACCGCCAATTGGGCCACGTGTTCATCGACCATGCAGAGATCGGCCCGCCGCAGCACGTAGAGCGGTGCGTCTCCGGCCGTTCGGGGATCACCCAATGGTGTCGGTCCGTATCCAAAGGCATGACCGGCGATGATCGGCGTGGCCGCGGCCTCGATCCAGAGCTCCACTTCGCAGGTCTCCCCGCTGGCACTCACCTCCACCGGGACGAGACGACGATCCGGTTGAACGGCTTGCACTCGACGACCGTTTTGCCAAGCCAATCCTTCCACCTGGAATCCATCACCGCGGCCGGAGAATCCGAGGTCGACGTGTGCCACGAATCGCTCACCGATCGCGGGAACGGTCGCCGAGAGTTTGAACCAGGTGGTGTGCCATGGCCGACCCCAGGACTCCCCAACGGCAACATCGCGCAGAGTCAGCGACTGAATGCGGTCATGGGGAACCGGTTCGAACGACTCCTCGGAGGCCATCACGGTCATGGGTCCGAGCGAGGGGGCCACCGCCGGCCGAACCCGCTGCTGCCACAAGCGCCTCAGGCGCTGGACGGCCGGAGCCGTCACGTCATGAGCCACTGTCGTCCCCGATGACTCGTCCGATCACCGGTTGGGCTCGCAGGAGCGCGGGGTCGAAGCCCGCTTCGAATGGCAACCAACCCGATCGATCAGGCCACAACAATTGGACGAGGTCGAACGTCGCTCCTCCGTGCCATCGACGTGCCGTCTCGAACAGCATCCCGTGTTCGCCGAGATCCACGGGCGCGAAGACGCAACGCAGATCGTTGTCGAAGAGACCGACGAGCGGAACTCCGAGCGGAATGTCGACTCCGGCCCCGGCTTGATCGAGCACCAGGTCCACCAGTCCCTTGACAGCCACCGGCGTGAGACCGAAGACGGCGATCTCGGGAAAGCCGAAGGTCATCGGTACACCGATCGAATAGGCGTACCCGGGTCGGGGCGGATCGGAGCCGTGATCGGCGGCAACCGGCTCGAGCGCCCATCCGGCGGTCTCGATCATCCACTCGATCTTGTCGGCATGGGGAATGTGGAAGTCGGGAAGGTTCTCGCCGCGAGCCACCTCTCTAGCGTGCCACAAGGTGCTCGTACCGCACCGATCGATGGGCGGTACCGTTCCTCACGTGATCGGTATCGAGAAGGCGACGGTGTCATGAGTTTCCTGCTCCGGCCACGATGGTTGGCCTTCCATGCGGTGTGCCTGATCGCGGTCGTCGTCATGGCCAGCTTGTCCTTCTGGCAATTCCGCCGACTCGACGAACGCCAGACCTTCAATGATCTGGTCCGCTCCCGATCCACACAGGCCGTCATCCCGATCGAGCAACTGGACCCGATCGATCCTCCCGATGCTGCGTGGAAACGTGTCGGTGCCTCTGGTACGTACCTGAACGAGAGCAGCATCCTGATCCTGAACCGCAGCCAAGGAGGCCGAGCCGGCGTGAACGTGGCGACACCACTGCGCCTCACCGATGGTCGGGTCGTCATCGTGGTCCGCGGCTTCCTGCCCCTCGACGAAAGCGTTCCCGTTCCACCTTCGGGCAACGTCCGAGTCGTCGGTACGGTGCGAACCTCCGAGATTCGCCGGGCCGGGCAACCCACCGAATCTCCCGAGGAGACCAAGGAGTTCTTTCGATTGGACATCGACCGGATCGCTGGACGAATCGACGGCCAGGTTCTGCCGGTGGCCATCAGTTTGGAGATATCGGATCCACCCGAGAACGCGGTTCTGCAACCGGTCGCCTCACCCGAGCTCTCCGACGGACCGCACCTGCCCTACGCCGGCCAATGGCTGATCTGCGCGACTGCAGTCATCGTCGGCTGGGCGCTCGCCGTACGACGTTCGTATCTCACGAACGCTCGATGAACTCCATCCGGCGAAACTGCTCGACAACCTGGGGGCTCGTGTGCGTTGGGTCCAATGATCGATAGGCCGTCTCCACGTTCACACTGATTCGACCAGCCTCGCCCCACGACGCGAACGACGAACCCGAGGCGCCCATCTGTCTCGCAATGTCCTTGGCAGCCTCGAAAGCATCGACCCCGGCATGGAAGCGCGTCTCGGCCTCGCGCTCGATGTAGGAGAGGTAGTCCCGAACATCGACGATTCCCCTCTTGTCGGTGACCGGGCCATGTCCAGGGACCACGGTCTCGACATCCATTCCCAGCATGAGATCACAGGCCGCTATCCAATTGGACAGGGGTCCGGCCCAGACGATCGGTGTTCCGCCGATGAAGAGGATGTCACCGGTGAAGACGCATTGGGCGTCGGGGACGTGAACGATCACATCGCCACGTGTGTGCGCCGGGCCAACTTCGATCAACTCGACCGTTCGACCGCCCACCTCCAGATCGAGACGGCCGTCGAAGGTTCGAGTCGGCAACCGCAATTCGATGCCGTCGAACTCGAAGGCACCGAAGAATCGACGAAACAAATCACCGACTTCGCCCGGCGTCGAAGTCAATGCGGCCAGCATCGCTGGAGGAACTTCACCCATCTCGTGTGCCGCAGCCGTGGAGGAGATGATGTCGGCTCCATCGATGAGTTGGTTTCCGTAACAGTGGTCCCCGTTTGCGTGCGTATTCACCAGTGACCTGATGGGTGCCACGCTGGTGAACGGAGACATCGAATCGAGCATCTGGCGCGTCAGTCGAAGATCGAACAAGGTGTCGACGAGGAGCGACGCTCCGTCGCCCTGGATCAATCCGGCGTTGCTCCAGCCCCAGCTTCCATCGTGCTGCAGGTAGGCCAGACAACCATCGCCGAGTTCCTGCAACGCCCCGCCTGGTCGACTCTCGTTCACCGCCACTTCCCCCCGTTCCTGCGCATACTTGACAGGGTACATCTGTTCGGGAACACTCTGTGAATGGCCACCGCGGGAGCGCAAAAGACCTTCGCGGACATCGGACTGCCCCTCGATGAGGTCACCTTTTGCGTCATCGACTTCGAGACCACCGGAAGTTCGGCCGAAGCCGACCGCATCACCGAAATCGGCGCTGCCAAGTACCGCGGCGGCGAGTGTCTCGGAACTTTCCAGACTCTCGTGAACCCCGGTTGCGCCATCCCGCCGTTCATCACCATTCTCACAGGCATCACCGAGGCCATGGTCTTGCCGGCACCGCGCATCGAATCTCTGCTGGGCTCGCTCACTCATTTCATCGGCGATGCGGTCATCGTTGCCCACAACGCGCGGTTCGACGTCTCGTTCCTGAACGCAGCGCTGGTCCGCGACGGGCGGGAACCTTTGAACAACTCCGTGGTGGACACCGTTCCTCTGGCGCGCCGATTGGTACGAGACGAAGTCAGGGACTGCAAACTCGGAACGCTCGCAGCCCACTTCAGACTCCCCCATCAGCCGAGTCACCGCGCCCTCGACGATGCCCTGGCCACCGGGGATCTGTTGCATCTGCTCCTGGAACGCGCTGCAGGCTTCGGGGTTCTCGGTTTGGACGATCTGCTCGGTCTCCCCCGCCTCGAGACCCATCCCCAGGCGGCGAAACTTCGCCTCACCGAAGATCTCCCCCGCACTCCGGGGGTTTACCTCTTCGCCGGAGCGGATGGTCGAATTCTCTACGTCGGCAAGGCCACCAACCTGCGCCAGAGAGTACGCAGTTACTTCAGCACGTCGGAGACCAGACGAAAGGTGGGAACCTTGCTCCGCCAGGTGAGCGCGATCCACCACATCGCCACCCCTGACGTCCTCACCGCCAATGTGCTGGAACTGCGACTCATTCAAAGGATGTCGCCCCAATACAACAGAGCCGGCACCACCAGCGAGAAGTATTGCTACGTCCGGCTCACCCTCCACGAGGAATGGCCCCGACTCGTGGTGTCCAAGAATCCGTCGTCGAGTCGAGGTGACGGCGATCTCTACATCGGCCCTCTGTCCAGCCGCTCCGCAGCGCGCCAGGCCATCGAAGCCATCGAATCGGTGGTTCCCTTGCGACGGTGCACCGTTCGTCTCGGACGCCGGTACGTCGCTCCAACGGATGCACCGGTCTGTTCGGCAGCTCAACTGGGAGTCGCATACTGCCCGTGTTCGGGAACGGCCGACCCCGATCAATATCGATCAGTCGTCCAATTCGTCGCCGGCGCCCTGGCCAACGACCCCGCCCCTCTCCTGGCCCTGCTTCACGACAAGATCCGCAACTTGGCCGTGGCCCAGCGCTTCGAGGAAGCGGCTTTGATGCGCGACCGCACCCTCGCTCTCGAAGCGGCGCTCGTGCGGCAACGTCGAATCGACGCACTGCGCGATGCCGGCACTCTACGAATCGAAACCGGCGACGGAGTCACCTACGACATTCACAATGGAGTTCTTCAGCGCACCGCTCATGCTGGCCAATTGCTCGACCCGGTGAGCTTGTCGCTGGCGAGCGCCATTGGTTCGCTCTTGGCCGAACACCTTCTGCCTCGTTCAGCCGATGACGGTCCCTCGGGGTCACCTCATCTTCGAATGCCGGTGCACCGCCACGAAGTCGACGAACTTCTCTGTATCAGTCGGTTCCTCGATGAAGCCACCCAGTCCGTCCGACTGGTGGAATGCGACGGAACCTGGATCTCGCCGGTGCGCTCGGTTCCCGAATTGTCGTCGCGGGCCACTCACCGCGCCGCTTGAAGCCCCTGGGTGTCGATACCCAGACCCAGGGCGCGACCGTGGCCGAACAGTTCGGTGTCTCCGGCGAGAGCGGCTTCGATCGCCGACAGCGATGTGGTCGTACACAAGGCGGCCACCGTCGGACCCGAGCCCGACAACCATCCGGTCAGTGCACCGGCACGCATCATCGTGTCGAGGGCGCGCCGACTGAGCGGAGTATCGGTCAAACGTTGATCCTGATGGAGGCGATCTTCCCGGGTCGCCTGCAGCCCATGGCCGTCACCGGTCATGAACGCCACACTCAAACGGACTGCCTGGGCGACGTTGAAGACGGCGTCCTGACGACTCACGGTCGGAGACAGACTCCGCCGACTCTTGGCAGTGGACGTCTGAAACGACGGAACCCAAACGGCGATCGAGTATCCGTCGATCAACCGGGTGGACACGGGAACCTGCACCACGTCGTACAGCGCGTCACCGCGCGGCACCGCGGCGGTGACTCCACCGTAGAGACTTGCCGCCACATTGTCACCATGACCCTCCAATGCCGAAGCCTGATTCATGATGTCCCCACGATGGGCGTCGATGAAGGCACCAAGGTCGGCGGCGGTGATGCCGGCAGCCTCGGCCATCCCGAGGCTCACTCCGGCCACCCGCACGGCTCCGGAGAATCCGAGTCCACGGCCCGAGGGGATGGCACACCGCAGACCAAGATCCCCGCGGCCACCGGCCGCCCGAAAGGCCACCATGGCTGGATGCTCGACGCCCAGGGCGTGATCACCCTTCGACGCGGATTCATCCGCGCATTCCGGTCCAGCGATCTCCACCTCGGCCCACAGCGTGAGAGCCATCCCGTAGACGTCGAAACCCGGTCCAAGATTGGCCGAGGACGCCGGCACTCGCACCCGCAGAGGATTCCGGGACAATCCGTCGGAGCCGGACGACCTCACATCGCCGTTCGTGTGGCCATCACTCACGCGCCGAATTCCTGTCGAGCCCATTGCGACTGCCGCACCAAAGCGTCGAGCACACCGGCGGCCTGGCCACTGTCGATGGCGGTTTCGGCACGGCGAAGACCATCTTCCATCGACGTCACCGCATCGGCCACCACCAATCCGGCAGCTGCGTTCAGGATCACGATGTCCCGGTGAGGACCACTGTGCCCCGCCAGGACGCGACGGACGACCTCGGCATTGAATGCCGGATCTCCGCCGACGAGTTCCTCGGAAATCGCTGGCGGCAGACCGAGAGCAACCGGGTCGATATCGAAGGTACGCACCTGAGCGCCGCGTAATTCGAGGACCTGCGAACGTCCAGTGGTCGTCAATTCATCGAGTCCGCCACCATGGACCACCCAGGCCGAAAGCGAACCATGCAGACGAAGTGATGCGAGCATGCGCTCACCGACTGCGGGATTGGCTACCCCGATCACCTGACGGCGTACGCGACCCGGGTTCGCCATCGGCCCGAGAAGATTGAAGACCGTGGGAACGCCGATTTCGCGCCGGGCCGGAGCGGCGAAACGAAATGCAGGGTGGTAGCGGGGCGCAAAACAAAACCCCATACCAGCGGTCTCGACGCAATGCTGCACACCCTCAGGCGACAGTTCGATCGCGACTCCGAGCGCTTCCAGAACGTCGGCCGTTCCGCACGAGGACGATGCGGCTCGGGCCCCGTGCTTGCAAACGGGTACACCGGCACCGGCAACCACGAGCGCGGCCATGGTGCTGACGTTGATGCTGTGGCTGTGATCGCCGCCGGTGCCGACGATGTCGATCGCGCGCGACCGCAGATCGTCCGACAGCGGCACCATCGTGCCGGCAGCCAACACGGCGTCGAGCAGACCCGAGATCTCCTCGGGGGTTTCACCCTTGGCCCGCAGGGCCACCACGAATCCGATCAACTGCGCCGGCGTGGCCGAGCCATCGAGGATGTCGGTCATGGCAGCGCGCGCGTGGGCAGCAGGGAGGTCCTGGCGGTCCAAGAGTGCGGCGATGACCGCCGGCCATCCCCCGATGTCGTGCAGTGTCACCGTTTCCGTGGCTGGCCCGGTCATCGGGTCAGGCTACCGATCCTCCGAACCGCCGAATCGGTCGTCACACCCGGTGCACTCAGGCCGATCGACGGCGTTGACGAATGATCCGGCGACGGTCCTTGTCGGTGGTCCCGCCCCAAACGCCCACCTTCTCCCGTCGAGCGAGAGCATGCTCGAGGCAGGCGACCCGCACGCTGCAACCGGCGCAGATACCGAGGGCCAAATCCTCTTCCTCCACCGATTCGGGGAAGAAGATCTCCGGGTCCAATCCCCGGCAGGCCCCCAGCGATCGCCATGCGATGTCCATGTCTCAACCCCTCGAACTCGACGAACCGCCCCGGCGGTTCGCATGTCCCCATCGGGTGCTTCGACCCGAGAGTCGAACCGTCCCCCACGACTTTCGGATCGACTGCGCTGAACAATAGGACCCGCCCGGGCCTCCACGCAGAATCGGAACCGGGATACCCGTGGCCAAGCAGGCCAACTACGATGGCGGCGTGCGGTCGACTGCGGAAAACTTCGACCGGGAGACCATGCTCGCACGGTTGGCTTCCGAGGAGTTCGACCTGGTCGTGGTGGGTGGCGGAATCACCGGCCTCGGGGTGGCCCTGGATGCGGCCACGAGGGGACTGCGGGTGGCCCTGGTGGAGCGGGGGGACTTCGCCTCCGGCACCTCGTCGAAGAGTTCAAAACTGGTCCACGGTGGGCTCCGCTATCTCCAACAGGGTGAGGTGCGCCTGGTGTACGAGGCCTTGCACGAGCGCCAACGACTGCGTCGCAACGCACCGCATCTGGTGAGTGTCCTACCTTTCATGTTGCCGGTTCTGACCCGCGACGGACTCATTTCTCGCAAGATCGCCCGCGCCCTCGGATCTGCACTTTGGATGTACGACCTCACGGGCGGTGCCCGGATCGGGCGAGTGCACCGCCGAATTCGAAAGTCTCGAGCACGCGCTCTCATCCCGACCATCGATGCAACCCGTTTGGCATCGGCATACATCTATTACGACGCACAAGCCGACGATGCGCGGCTCTGTTTGGCACTCGCCCGGAGCGCGGCCGATGCCGGTGCCGCAGTGGTGAACTACGTCTCCGCCGAACGGATCTTGCGCTCCTCCGACGGATCCGTGACCGGCCTGGAGGTGCGCTCCGCCGGTCGACGCAGTCTCGCTCACGTCGGCGCACCGGAGTCCTTCGTGATTCGCGCTCCCTTGGTGATCAATGCGGCCGGGGTCTGGTGCGACGAAATTGGACGCCTCGATCACAAATCTTCCGCGACCACTGCGACGAATCCCGACACCATTCGTCCGGCCAAAGGAGTCCACGTCACCATCCCGTGGTCCAAGGTTCGCAATCAGATCGCCGTGGTCATTCCCGTGCCGAAGGACCGGCGCAGTTTGTTCGTCGTGCCCTGGGGACCACTGCCGGATGGTGGATTCACCCACACCTACGTGGGCACGACCGATACCGATTACCGCGGACCACTCGACGACCCTCAATGCACCAAGGACGACATCGACTACATCGTGCGGGCGCTCAATGCCAACCTGTCGACCGAGATCGGCTCCGCCGACATCACGGCGGTATGGGCCGGACTGCGCCCGCTCGTGAAGCAGGTCAATGCTGCCGAAGGAACCGGACTCTCCGGCAAGGCGGCCCGCACCGCCGATCTTTCGCGCCGTCATCTGGTGCGGTCCGCGGGAGACGGAATCATCACCGTCACCGGAGGGAAACTCACCACGTATCGGGAGATGGCCGAAGACACCGTCGATCGCGCCGTGCAGGAACTCCGGCGCATCGATCCGGGCGTTCGTCATGGACGATGCCGCACCCGCCGTCACCGACTGCACGGCGCCACGCGTTCGGCCTCGGTTCCCAAGAGCTCGCGGGGTCGTCACCTTTTCCATCGGTACGGAACCGACGCCACGGCGGTCGAATCGCTCATTGCCGCGCAGCCGCATCTCGGTGAGACCGTGATCGACGGCCTTCCGTACGTCGGCGCCGAAGTCGTCTACGCCGTCCGTCACGAAATGGCCGTCACATTGGACGACGTCTTGTCGCGGCGCACAAGGGCCTTGCTCTTCGATCGACGATCGGCACTGCTGGCTGCTCCTGCGGTGGCCGAAATCATGGCCGAAATCCTGGGTTGGAACGAGGAACGGATCGTTCGAGAGATCGATGCCTTCGCTGAACTCTGCCACCACGAGGAAACCTCCGCTCTCGTCTCCGAGTCCGAACTGCATCCCGCATGAGCATTTCGGCACGGCGACCCGTCAGCCCCATCGATCTGCGCGTGAGCACGGGCGCCGACGTCGGTGAGCGATTCGACCATGCCAAGGTCGCCATTTCGGACACTGATCTGGCCGATCTGCAGCGTCTCTGTCCCACCGACACGGTGCCGACCGAAAGGGCCGAGGCGAGTCGTGACTGGTGGCCATTGTCGATGCACTGGTCACTCGCCGGTGCGGTACCCGCTTTGGCCGCAGCCGTGTGCCGTCCGTCCACCACCGACGAAGTCGTGGCGGTGCTCGCGTTCTGCAACGATCGCGGCATTCCGGTGACCGCAGCCGGAGGACGCAGCGGGGTCTGCGGCGCATCCGTGCCCCTGTACGGCGGAGTGATCCTGGACACCACCGCGTTGCGCGGCATCGTCACCATCGATGCCGCATCGATGGTGGTCGAAGTCCTCCCCGGAACCTTCGGTCCCGACCTGGAGGAAGGATTACGGGCCGCTGGTTCGACTCTGGGTCACTTCCCCCAAAGTTTCGACATCTCCACTGTCGGAGGATGGGTGGCCTGCCGCGGAGCGGGCCAGTACTCGACGCGCTACGGCAAGATCGAAGACATGGTCGTCGGTCTCGAGGTGGCGTTGGCCGACGGAACGCTGTTGCGCACCGGAGGCGCGCCACGGGCCGCCACCGGGCCGGATCTCAACCAGATCTTCATCGGAAGCGAAGGCACTTTGGGAGTGGTGACCAGAATCTGGCTGCGATGCCAGCCTCTCCCCGAAATCGAATTGCGAGCCGCGTATTCCTTCACGGAGTTCGCCTCGGGTGTCGACGCCTGCCGACGCATCCTCCAACGGGGCGCAACCCCTGCGGTGCTCCGGCTCTACGACGGGCGCGAAAGTCAGCGTGGCCATGGGGGCGACGGGACCGAATGCATCCTGCTGGTTCTCGACGAGGGCGACGCGGCCATTGTCGACGCCAGCATGGCCGTGGTCGACGAAGAATGCCTGTCGACGCCGGGCTGCCAACCTCGGGATTCGGCTCTCGTCGAGGCGTGGATGCAACATCGCAACGACACCAGCGGACTGCAAGCACTGACCAAGCGCGGCTACGTCGTCGACACCATGGAAATCGCCGCTCCCTGGTCGCGACTCGGGGACGTCCATGCGGCAGCGATTCAGGCCTTGCTCGCGGTCGATCAGGCGCGAACGGCGACCTGTCATCTGTCGCACAGCTACCGCGACGGGGCCTGTCTCTACTTCACCTTCGCCGCCGACCCTCCAGCCGAACGACTGGAGGAGACGTACGTCGCGCTCTGGAATGCTGGAACTCGCGCCGTTCTCGCTCACGGCGGAAATCTCAGCCATCACCATGGGATCGGAATCAATCGCTCCCGTTTCGTTGCCGAGACTCTCGGTCCGGCGCATCGTATTCTTGTCGCATTGAAGACGGTCCTCGATCCGCGTGGGATCCTGAATCCCGGAAAGATGGGGCTCAGCCGTGATTCCGACTCCCGACCCGATGACGTGTGGCCATGACCCAATCGGGTAGCGGCCGCTGGGACGTCGCAGCCATTCGGGCCGGTGGCTCGGTGGCTTTGGTATTCGCCGTGCCGCTGTCGATCGTGGCCCGTTCGGTTTCGGGTTCTGGTGTGGCCGTATTGCTGTCGCTCGGCGCCGCCCTGGGCTTTCTCCTCGGGGCCAGCGTGGCTGCCTGGCACCAGGACCGCGGTACTCCGCTCTCCCATGGGTTGGTGACCGCGTCGGGTACCTACCTCCTGGCTCAAGCAGTCTTCGTCGTGGTGAAGGTGCTGAGAAGCGGAGACGTGAACTGGAGTGGCGTCCTGTTCAACCTGGCCATCACCATGACCATGGGTGTCTTCGGTGGTTTTCTCGGATCCTCACTGCAACGGCGCGGAGTTCATCCCCAAGGACGCCGTCCCCAAGGTCGCGACTCCCAGTGAGTGCCACGAGCGGTGCTGGGTCGATTCTGGTGATCGACGTCGGCACGAGCGGGTTGCGTTCGGCCGTCGTACGACCGGACGCTTCGATCGCGACTCTGCACTACGCGCCGTTCAGCCCGAGCTCACCTTTTCCCGGTTTGGTGGAATTCGATGCCGCGGAGATGGCCCGACTGGTGATCGAAACCGCATCGGCCGCCCTCGCGCAAGCCGGACCCGTCGGAGCGGTCGGTATCGCCAACCAGCGGGCCTCGACCATCGTCTGGGAGCGCTCGACTGGTCGTCCGATCGGCCCTGCTCTCGGATGGCAGGACCTGCGCACCGTCGGCGACTGCCTCACCGTCGCGGCCGAACACGGCTTCACCCTCGCCCCCAATCAAACGGCGACCAAAGCGGCCTGGCTGTTGCGCACCTACATCGGCGATCGGTCCGCGGTCGAAGCACGCGCTGCAGACCTGTGCATCGGCACCGTCGACTCCTGGATCACCTGGACGCTCACGCAGGGCGCTCGGCATTGCACGGATCACAGCAATGCCGGAGTCACCGGCTTGTGTGATCTGCTCGGTGGCAACCTCCCTCGCTGGCACGCCCCGGTCTGCGATGCGCTCGGCATTCCCCAGGAGACGCTGCCTGAACTCGTTCCCTCCAGCGGCCTCATCGGCGCGGCCACGGCGCTTGCCGGTTCACCGCCGATCGCCGCGCTCGTGGGAGATCAGCAGGCCTCGCTGATGGGGCAGTCCTGCGTGCGCCCACAGGCCGCGAAGTGCACCTTCGGGACCGGAGCCATGATGGACGTCTGTCTCGACTCGACGCCGCCGACCAGTCCTGAGCGCGCCGCGCACGGAACCTTTCCGATCGTGGCGTGGAGTTCGTCGGAGCGAATCACCTGGGGATCCGAGGCGATCATGTTGTCGGCGGGTACGGCAATCGAATGGTTGCGCGATGACCTTGGTGTGATCACCAGCGCCGAGGACAGTCACGACGTGGCCTCGCAATGTGCGACCAGTGAAGGAGTCGTCTTCGTCCCCGCGCTCATCGGCCTCGGCACACCGAACTGGGACTATGGAGCACGCGGTTCGCTCTTCGGCCTGACGCGTGGTTCGAATCGTTCCCATGTGGTGCGCGCCGTTCTGGAGGGCATCGCCCACCGAGGTGCCGACCTCTTGGATGCCCTGGTGGCCGATCACCCTGGAACCGATGTTCGGGAACTGCGCATCGACGGAGGCATGAGCCGCAACCCCACCTTCGTCCAAGCGCTCGCCGATGCCACCGGACGGCCCGTGGCCATCTCGCCAGTCTCGGAAGCCACCACCCTGGGCGCCGCGTACCTGGCCGGCCTCGCCGTGTCCACCTGGTCGGGTCTGGACGATATCGAGGCGCTCTGGTCGCCCGAACGTACGGTGGATCCTTCGGTCGACACGAACGACTCCACTGCACGCACCCAGTGGAACCAGGCTGTGACCCGTGCCGCCGGATGGATACCCGAACTCTCTGCTCTCGACTTCTAGAGTCTGAAGTTGCCCTCACCTTGTTCCACCCACAATGCTGAAGTGGAACGCGCGAAAGGACCCCCGTGACAACGCCGACCGAATCCACCGCCGCCACCACGACTCCGCCGCGTCGTCCCACCGAGGCCGATCTCGAGTTGCTGGGCTTTGCCCAGTCGGCGGAGCTCACCGCGCGCGACCTCTACCGCCAGGCCATCGATGCCGGGGCGGGGGATGAGCATCTGGCCAGTTTGGTGGCCATCGCTGCTCACCACGATGCCTACGCTCAGGCAATCTCGGCGGTCATCGGCACTGCGGCTCCCCAGGCCCGGGACGAGGCTCTGTACCGTTCCGAAACCATCAAGTTTCGTGGCAACACCAAGCAGACGGCCCTTGCAGCGCACGAGTTGGAGAACAGGTTGGTGGTGACTCATCAGTCGTTGCTGTCGCAATTGGATGGCATCGAGGGCAGTTCTTTGATCGCTTCGATTCTGATCAACGAGGCCCGGCACGCCACTGCGTTGGCCGCCATCGCCGGGCTGTCACCCATCGCCGACATCGATGCATACCTCGTGACCCCGGACCTCGCACCGCTCGGCGCGTCCGAGTCCTGAGTCGATTCCAGTCGTCCACCCGCCGGAGAACCCCATGAACGATCAACAGCCCACACCTTTCGAGTCCGTATTCCATGTTCCGCCGCGGTCGGCGGAGTATCGCGACGAACTGGAGCGCCGCCACCGCTGGGCTGATCTCATGCGCACTGTGCGGCCGTCCACTGCAGCGCAGAACGCCCTGAGCCGGCGCCGGTTTCTCCTCGCCGGTGGAGCAACGGTCACCTTCGGCGCGCTCTTGGCCGCCTGCGGAGGATCCGAATCCACGGGTATCGCCCGCATCGGCAACGTCCCCGATCCCAAAGAACTCCCGGACGGCAAAGTCACCGACGTGACGTTGTTGCGCACGGCCACATCGCTCGAGTACAACGCCATCTTCGTGTACGAAGCAGCAGCTGACGCGGGATTCCTTTCCGGAGATGCCGCCACCCTGGCTCGGCGCTTCCTGCAGGACCATCGTGCTCACGCTCAGGCCACCGCGGCGCTCACCGAAGAACTTGGTGGCAAGGCCTTCGAGCAGCCGAATCCCCGATTGCAGTCCATCTACGTGGAGCCGGCCCTCGCACTCATCGCCGGTGACGAAGCGGCGGGAATCACTCCCACCGATGATCCGGCGGCCGATGTACTGGCCCTCGCCTACGCTCTCGAAACTCTGGCTGGAGCGACCTATCAGGCCTACGTTCCTCTGTTCAACGACAAAGAGCTTCGCGCTGCGGCCATGGGTATCGGTGAAGAAGAAGCCCGGCATGCCGCAGTCATCGGCGCTCTCGCGAATCCGACGCGACTGGTCTCTTCGTTCGGTCTCTCCATCCCCGCCGAATACCGCGAGGACACCGATGTGCCGGCAACCTTCTACGCGGTTCCTGGGGCCTTCGGCACCTTGGCTCCGGTCCCCGTGACTCTCGGTGCCGCCAACGAGTCCGGTGTGCGCACCACGGTCAACCTGGAGACTCCCAGTTTGAACTCGATGGTGTACGAGTACCTCGACTCCTGCCCATCTCGCACCCCTACACTGCCGGTGACGGTGAGTCGTTCGGGTGACCGCGGTCGGGTTCGCGCTCGACTGAGGAAAGTCGGGACTCCACAGGACAGAGTGCTGGCGAGAGCCAGGTGGGGGCGACCTCACGGACAGTGCAACAGAGAGAGACCGCCGATGGCCGGAGACGGCACAGGCAAGGGTGAAACGGTGCGGTAAGAGCGCACCAGTGCGTCGGGCGACCGACGCAGCTCGGCAAACTCCACTCGGAGCAAGGTCAAGCAGAGGAGTTGGGCGGTCCGTTCGGCCCGGTCACCGGGCCACTCCTCGGGTAGGCCGCATAGATGGATGGTCACCGGGCCGGAAACGGCTCACAGGATCCCGCTTACAGAGCGACTCACCGTCACCCGAAGTGCTCGCCGGCATTCCCTGCTCGGCGATTCAGAACCGCTCGACAGACCCGATCCAGTTCCTCCAGTTGATCCGGATCCCGCAACGACAAGAGCCGAGCGTAGAAACGAAGTCCGGCCGCTGTGGCCCGCACCCGGATCGGTACCCGGTCCCCGAGGTCCGATCCGAATCCGGTGGGGATGTCCACCGCCACCACCCCGGCGCAATGGAGATCCGACTCATCGGCGGCCAGAGCCGAGGCCTCGTACCCACCGAGTCCGAACGCCTCGGCATCGACGAAGAAGGTGAACTCGGTGACATCGTCGCGGGACACCCCATCACATTGTCACAGCCACTACGGTTCGATCATGCCGAAGATCACCGCCGAATCGCTCCCCGATGTCCCCCTCGATCACATCGACCTTTCGGATCCGGAATTCTGGGTGCGGGATCGCACTTTCCGAGAGGGCGCGTTCAAGACACTGCGCGATGAATCGCCATTTCAATTCTTCAGTGAACGGGTCATCGAGAATTCACCCTTTCCTCCCGGACCGGGTTATCGGGCCATCACTCGCCATGACGACATCTGGCACATCAGTCGCAATCCGTAATTGTTCTGCAGTGGCCGCGGCTCGAACATCGGCGATCTTCCCCAGGAGATGAACGAGTTCTTCGGCTCCATGATCAACATGGACGATCCGAAGCACTTCCG
>JBMTPW010000017.1:0-15344 GCA_049444115.1 Ilumatobacteraceae bacterium
GGAAGAACTCGAGGGTGAGTTCTTGGTCTGTGACCGCTCCCGCTCAGTAGTTCACCGTTTGTCATCCAATGACGCTCCGTGGTTTCACGATTTCGCCGCTGGTCGAACAATCGATGTCGACAATGACTCGACATTGGAATTGGAGCGCGCTGGGGTCCTTCAGAGGATTTCCTCCGACTCGGAGCACAATCGTCGCACTGCGCTGAAGATTGCGGCAGCGTCAGTAGCTGCAGTTGGTCTGAGCACGCTGGCGTTGCCCTCCGCTGCAGCAGCAGCCTCAATCGGCCTCGGTGTGATACCACCACCGCCAGGCCCTACACAAGGTCTTTTCATCCGTGCGTCGCAGACGTTTTCCGGCACGGCGCCGAATATTGTTTTCTCAAACGAGACCACCTTCTCTTTGAGATACGGAACAACTGTGGCCGGCGCATCATCCACGATTCAGACCCGGTACAACATCTCAGGTACGGGAATTACTCCCTCCTCAGGCGGACCGGCTGGAACTCACGCTGAGATTGTTATCGGAGGTTGGAGCGCAGTTAACGCCAGAGTGGTGATCCGACTAACCGTCACCGCTCCTGCGTTTGGGCTTGCGGTTGGTGATGAGGCTTCGTTCTCCTTGCTATGGGGAATTAACTCAATTCAAGAGAGTTCAGTAACTCCGTAGTTCGGTCCCTGTTTGTTGATGCAAGAGGGCAGGTCGTCAGAGTCCTGAAAACAAGTTGGAGAGAAAGTTTTCTGTTTCTCTTCTTGTACCCGTCACTCCTTGTGCAGAGCGGGTGACGCAGGTTGCGGCCCGTAATGATTCCTCAGGTCGTGTTTGGGCGCACACGGTGTTTGCCAGCAATGCGAAGGCTGTTTCGGCCTGGGTCATCGGTCGGATTTCGGGATCGTCGGTTGAAAACCGTACAGCAGCCACCAAGGCCACTGGTAGGGGCTCGATGTCCTGAGCGATCGGTAGTTTCTTGATGCCCTGGGGTGTGCGCAGCCTCACCGGTCGGTTCCAACCTCGGACATGGCCGGTGGTTGGATCGATCAACGCGTATTCATCGCTGGCCACAATGGCTCCGGCCTCATGCGCCGCTACAGCCAAGGTCGATTTGCCCGCATGCGATGCCCCGGGCACGATCACGGCTCGTCCTTTCCACACGAAGACGGCAGCATGGATGGCGATCAAGTGTGACAAGTGCTCAGCAGCGAACAATGCCAGGGCCGATTCGACAGCGTCCCAACCATCGGGACGGAGTTCGTCGCCAACGGACACCGTTGGTGAATGAGAATCTCCAGTCACGCGAATCAGCGTCGTCGGCTTTCGGAGGAGAGACTCCTTGCTCGATTCCAATCCAAGGGGTGGCCATAATTCTTGGATCCGCGTCAGCATGGATGGATCCGACCAACGGATTTCCACCACTTCGCCATCCTCGGCCACACCGAAAACCGATCCGATCACGACTACGGGAATTGGTTCCGAAGGAGACAAAGGGGCCGGTTCGTCGGTCAACGAACCCTGGTGTCGATCTCTTTTGCTAGCGAGGACCGTCTGCATCATCTGGATCGTGGTCGAAAGTCCCTGGCCGACGGTTCCAACACGGATGTAACCCAACGCTCGCCCGAGTGACGGCAAGGCTCCACCTTCTTGTCTCGACACCCGTACGTCAGCGCGGTGGACCTTCAGTTCGCGTCGACGCGCGCGACGAGACTCCGCGGGAATGTCTGCGGGCCCGGGCACGCCGAGTTCCTGAACCACCAGTTTCAAGACGGCCCGTAAGCGCCCTCGGGCCCCGTTGGCATCGGCCACGGTGATCAAGCGCTCGATGTCCAGAGCGTCCGATGTGCCATCGGCAGACGCGGACAGGATTCGACAGATGTCCAACAACGGATGTACCAACGACACGTTGGCCCCGAGTACTGCGTGACACGCCTGGATCACCAACATCGATTCGACCGACGGCCGCAACAACGCAAGCCCAGCAAGCGGATGATCGACTCCGACCAACTGTGCGTCCTGCCAACACTGGGGATCTCGACCCCGTCGAAACGGAAGAGTCCGTGCCGGGCGACTGTGGATGTCGAGGAATGCCGAACCGGGCCGACTGACCATGATCGCCGCGGTGCCGGGCCGTGGTAGGGGATCACCGGGTTCGCGTCGCCAACCGTCGGCTTCCAGAATCTCCACTGAGCGACGGTGGTCACGGGGGTGGACCAGGAGATCCAGGTCCCCCACGGCTCGGAGGCGGTGTGGTCGGTACGTTTCGCCGGCAAGCGCCAATCCCTTCAAGGCCATGACCTCGATACCTGCTTCGGTGAAGGTTCCCACCACTGTGCGAGCCGTGGCGAACACCGATTCGTTGAGAGCCCATGCTTCGGCCGTGGCCTCCTTGGCAGCACGTTGGACGTCGGGGCTCATGTCCAGCTGACTCGTCCGTGATCCGAGATAGGGCAGGGCGCGACGCGGCGGTCCAACGGTCAGCCAAGCCAGCAGACCGTTCTCGTCATCGAATCGACGCGACAACTCCTCCCAACTGGCGCGAGCGACATCGACGTCGGGTGCACAACATGCTGCGAGCAGCAGCCAGCGTCGGTGGTCGACGCGCCAGGCGTGCAGGAGGTCGTCGGGCCACGTCATGATCGTTCCCTGAGAGACTACGGTCCTCCACGGGTGCACGGACCCGACTTGGATCGGGCGTGGTGCCCTTGCGAGGATGAAGAGGGACAACGTCTCGTGAACGGGGGGCCGAAATGGCGACGAATGACCAGGCGATCGGCGGAATGAGCCCCGAAGCGCTTCGGGAAAAGTACCGGATCGAGCGTGAGAAGCGTCTGCGTCCAGAAGGCATCAAGCAGTACAAGGATTTCAGCGGGATCTACGAAGATTTCGACCGCGACCCCTATGTCGAGCCGGGTTTCACCCGAGATCCGCTCGTCGAGGAAGTGGATGTCGTCATCATCGGTGGCGGATTCGGCGGAATGATCACGGCCATCAATCTCACCAAACTGGGAATCACCAACTTCCGCATCATCGAAAAGGCCGGTGATTTCGGCGGGACCTGGTACTGGAATCGCTATCCGGGTGCGGCCTGCGATGTGGAGTCCTACGTGTATCTGCCCTTCCTGGAGGAGACCGGGTACATGCCCATCGAGAAGTATTCGAAGGCTCCCGAGATCTTTGCGTACTGCCAACTGCTGGCGCGCACCTTCGATCTGTATCGCGCCGCCCTCTTCCAAACCGAGGTCGAAGGCGCTACGTGGGACGACAGCTCACACCGGTGGACCGTGGCGACCACCCGTCAGGACGCACTGCGTGCCCGATTCGTGGTCATCGCCGGTGGTGTTCTGCACAAGGCGAAATTGCCGGGGATTCCGGGTATCGAGACCTTCACCGGCAAGAGTTTTCACACCAGTCGTTGGGACTACTCCTACACCGGGGGTGGCAGTCAGGAGCCGATGATCAAGCTGGCCGACAAAGTGGTCGGAATCATCGGTACTGGTGCCACAGCCGTGCAGGCCATCCCGAAATTGGCCGAGTCGGCCAAACACCTCTACGTGTTCCAGCGCACCCCGGCGGCCGTTGGTGTGCGCAACAACAAGCCGACGGATCCGGAGTGGTTCAAGTCCCTCGAGCCCGGCTGGCAGGCCGAGCGCGTCCGCAACTTCACCGAGTTGGTCACTGGTGCCCAACCGCCCGTGGACTTGATCCAGGACTCTTGGACCGAGCTGTTGCGAGTGGACACGCGCAAGGCACCGTCGTCGCCAGAAGAGGCCGCCGAATTGGAGCGGATCGACTTCGCGAACATGGAAGGTATTCGTCGTCGGATCGCCGAGGTGGTGAAGGATCCGAAGACGGCCGAACTTCTCAAGCCGTGGTACGGGCAGAGCTGCAAGCGGCCATGCTTCCACGACGAGTACTTGCCCAGTTTCAACCGCCCGAACGTCACCTTGGTGGACACCGACGGACACGGGGTCGACGAGATCACGTCGCGCGGGGTGGTGGTGCAAGGTGTCGAATACCCCGTGGACTGCCTGATCTTCGCTTCGGGCTTCGAAGTGACCACCGATTACACCCATCGGCTCGGCTTCGATCCGATCGGTCGCAACGGAGTGTCCTTGAGCAAGGCCTGGTCCGAAGGACCGGCGACGTTGCACGGTGTCTTGACCCGAGGCTTCCCGAATCTGTTGATGCTCAGTACCGTCCAAGGCGCGCAGGCCACCAATTTCGTGCATTCGATCGGTGAGATCTCCAAGCACGTGGCCTATTTGATCGACCGGTGTCGGAAGGATCATTTCGAAACGATCGAACCCACTGCCGATGCCCAGGAGGAATGGTTCAAGATCTTGTTCAAACAACTCGACGGCATCGCCCAATACAACATGACCTGTACGCCGGGATACCTGAACTCCGAAGGCGGTGGTGACATGCGTTCGGCGCGAGCCATTGCCTGGATGACCAGTGTTCTCGGGTTCGCCGATTACGTGAGGACGTGGCGTGAACGCGGTGACCTGCAAGGTCTGGAAGTCGCCAAGGAAACCTGAGGAGCCGCTGACAGCTCCCGAGGATCAGGACAAAACGAAACTGGTCATGGTGAGTGAGCCGTAGGCGGCCCCGCCAACCAGGACGTCCGCAGTCTGGCGATCAGCCACGGCCACACCGCAAAGGTAGGCCAAGGGCAAGAAGTGATCGGGGGTCGGGACGGCCAACTTGAACGAGGCTTCCGTGGTCACTTGCGGCAATGAACGTGGATCCTCGGCCATGATCTGGCGTACTGCGGAGTCGAAGTCGTGCGCCCAGTCGAAACCATCCTCGGGCTTGGACCAGTCGATGCGTTGCAAGTTGTGCACCACGTTGCCGCTGGCCAGGATGAGCACGCCATCATTGCGCAAGGGTGCGAGGCGGGCGCCGAGCTCGAGATGTTCGTCCAGAGATTTCGTGGCATCGATGGACAACTGCACCACCGGAATCTCGGCTGCGGGTGCCAGGTGAGCCAGTACCGACCAGGTTCCATGGTCGATACCCCAACTGTCCAGATCGCGTCCGATCCAGGTCGGAGCGGCGATGTCGATGATCCTCTCGGCGAGACCCGGATCACCTGGGGCGGGATAGTCGAAAGCGAAGAGTTCGGGCGGAAACCCGTAGAAGTCGTGAATCGTCCTGGGTCGTTCCATGGCTGTGACGGCGGTGGCGTTGACGTACCAATGGGCCGAGATGGCCAAGATGGCCCGGGGAGCAGGGATCGAGGTTCCGAATTCGTGCCAAGCCTCGGTGTACCGGTTGTGTTCGAGAGCATTGGTTGGACTGCCGTGACCGATGAACACGGCGGGCATCCGCGCCGTCGGATCCATCACATCTCGTTCAGGGATTGAGCACGCGACGCAGTCCGTCGCGGGCCTTGTTACCGATGGAACGAAAAGCGAGACGAAGTGACGGGTCGAAGACCTTGAACACTCCCTTCAGGACCAGATCGGCGTCATAGGTGACACGAGAACCAGAACCCTCTGCAACCACGGTGACGGTGTCGACCGAGCGCAAGGTCGGCGCTTCGGCAGTGAGCACGAACGTCGAATCCTCCTCGAAACGGGTGATCTCGTAGCGCAGGGGCAAGCCGCGCCCCATGAACGAGGCCTCGACGTCGAATCGTGTACCGAGGCGTGGCGATCCTTCGGTGAGTCGTTTCGCCGAACGAACTCCGGGGTCCCAGTCGGCGACGTTCTCGAAGGCGGCCATATAGGCGAAAGCCTCAGGTGCCGACATCGATGAGGAGATCGTGGTGCGGTAACGAGCCATGGATAGCAACCTACCGAGAGAAATCTTCCTGAGCAGACCAGCAAGCATGCGTGCCACTGCTGATGCGTTCGGGCAGTCGGATTCGACTCACGGGTCCCGCACTCACTGATCGAGCATCGAAGATGAGACATTCCGAGACGTCGTTCGCCACATCGGAGACGAAGGTGATCAGATAGCCATCGTCCTCGGAACGGGAACCGATCCGAGGTGCCATGACCGTTTCGCTGCCGAAGACACCGTCGCCGAACATCCAGGTCTCCTTCGACCCTGTCTGCAGAGCGTTCTTGGTGATGCCGTCGAATTGGAAGCCCCCAGCAGTGGGAACCACTGAATAGAAGTAGCGGTACTCGCGACCCTGGAATCGTCCATTGGTCGTACCGAATTCGGTGACCACGTCGTCGAGGGGTCCTTCGCGGGTTTCCCCGGTGGTGAGATTGAAGCGCCAGCGATAAGCCCGAGAGTCCATGGCGTACAGATCGAGGAAGCGGAACATTCGGGTGTTCAAGTCAGCATTGGGAGGTACCGATGGTGACGGATCGTTCTGAAAGAAGCCGTCGAGAATCACCCAGTGCCCTTCATGGTCGTGGGTCTCGAAGGCGTTGATCCAATGCAATACGTAGGTGGGGTCGGCTTCGAACCAGCGAATATCGGAGGCATCACCGCGCCGGGGGACGATGGCGAATCGGGTCGGGAGTTCGGGATGCCAAGTGGTGGCATAGATGCCGCGCGCGATCAGGTCCGGATCCCAGAAGAGTGGGCAATCGTTCAAGATGGCGAAGTTCTCGGTGAAGGCCATGTCGTGCGGCAGACGTGGTCCACGCAGGGGCACCGGAACGTAGTGCACCAAGGTGTGATCGGCGTCCACCACTCCGTAATGCATGTACGGCGCAGTGGTCTGGTAGTTGAAGAACAGCAACTCATTTCGGTGTTCGTCCACCTTGGTATGAGCGGAGACTCCGCAGTCGGGAAATGTTCCTCCCCATGTGGCGCGCCCCCGATCCTCCAGAGTGAGGGGATCCATCTGGTACAGATCGCCGCATTGGTAGAAGCTCGACAGAGCGAGGCCGCCATGCACGACGATGTCGGTACTGGAGGCGTCCTTCATGCGGGTACGCGCCCCCCAGCCATCCTGTCGCGGGGACTTCAGCGGCGACTCGGCCAATCCCGACCATTGGGCACCGCCCGCTCGTTGTTCGACTTCCAGGCCGATCGTGCGTACGAATCGATTGCGGTAGACGGCCTCACCATTGGAAAACGCCATCATGTGGATCATTCCGTCACCGTCGAAGGGGTGATAGCGCTCGATGTTCGGGTGAAGCGGGTTCTCGGTGTTCCGGAGATAGACGCCGGCCAGGTCATCGGGAACGGATCCGATGACCGGCATGTTGACCGCGTCGTATTCGGTCGACTGCGGACGCCAGGCCCCGGTTCGATACGGGTGGTCGTCGTTGGCCGGGAGAGTCGAGGCGTACCGCCGGTGAATCGTGGTCCCCATGGCCGAGACTGTACTGTCGGCGGGTCCGTATGGTGAACGCGATCCTTCTCAGTTTCGGGGTCATCTTCGTTGCCGAACTCGGCGACAAGAGCCAGCTCATGGCGCTCACTTTCGCCACGCGCTACCGGGCGCTCCCGGTGCTCATCGGTATCACCATCGCCACCGCATTCACCCACGCCATCAGCGTGGCCATCGGGGCAGTTCTCGGTGCCCGGATCCCCACCGAAACCATTTCGATCGTGGCCGGGGTGGCCTTCTTGTTCTTTGCGGCGTGGACTCTGCGGGGCGACTCGTTGAACGATGACGAAGCGGACAAAGCAACCCGTTCGAATCGCAACGCCGTGGTTGCGGCGAGCACGGCATTCTTCCTGGCCGAACTCGGCGACAAGACGATGTTGGCCACCATCACCCTGGCCACCCAAGAAGGGGTGCTCGGGACCTGGATCGGTTCGACCCTGGGCATGGTGGCTGCCGATGCCCTCGCCATCGTCGTTGGGCACCAACTGGGCAAGAGATTGCCGGAACGCGCCATTCGCTACTCCGCAGCGGCGCTCTTCGTTCTCTTCGGTCTGTGGTTGATCCTCGAGGGGCTCTAGGGCCTGATGTCCTCGGCGGATTGGCGAACCTGCCAGTCGCGATCCTCGAGAGCCGCTTCGATGGCGGCATCGACCTCGGGACCCGAGAACGGAGCCAGGGCCAGAACGGCGCGACGACGGATGGCCGGCTTGTCGGAACAACCATGCAGGATGGCCGGGAGTCCCCGCTCGTCGCCGATGGCCCCGAGAGCAGCGACCGCGGCCTCACGCACGAGCGGATCGGAGTGTTCCGTGGCGAGGTGAACGAGCCGCTCGATGACGGAATCGCTCACCGACTCCCGTTCCCCGCAGGCCCAGGCGGCGACTTCCACCACCGAGGAATCCGCATCATGGAGAAGGCTCAACGGATCGAAATCCCGATGTGTCGCCGACAGTTCGGCGATTCGTCGGCGAACGCGAACATCGGCATCAGTGGCGAATTGTTCGAGTCGGTCGCAAGTCAACGTGCCCATCCGTGCGAGGGCTCCGAGTGCAGCGATGCGCACCCGCGGATCATCGCTCGACAATCCGTCGATCACGGTTCGCTCGTCGCCGCGATATCCGGCAAGTACGACTGCGACCCGCTGGGCGGAGTCCGGTAGCGATCCAGGGGTCGATTCGGTCATCGGAGTCGATCGATGATGTTGGTCACCAACCACGACAAGGACAACGAGACCACCAGAGCGCCGAGGATTCCGACGAGGACGGCGATGCCGCCGAGACCCACGATACGAGCGAACTTGGAGGCAGCCAGCCGACTCACATCGCTACTGCTGAGGTATTCGACTTCCGGTGAGCCGTTCGGCTGGGTCGTATGCTCGTCGACTGGAGACCGGTAGGAATCCCTGGCAGTCTTGCGCCACCCGATCACGAGGAGCGCGAAGAGTGCCAGACCGGCGACGAAGGCGACTCGAGTGGAGATCTCGGTGAGTGACACAGCGACCCCAAAGGTAGTACCGGATGACGTGCGACCACCGTCGTTCCGGTCTCAGGCCTTCGCCATCTCGATGGTCACCGTGGCCTTCTTGATAATGGGCGCGGTGTGCGGGGCCATGGTGTGGCCGATGGAGCGATACCAGTCGGCACCGGGCCGTGCCCAGGACGTGATGCCGCGCCTCACCATCACGGGAGCCGACATACCTCTCTACCCGCCGGAACGAGGCATCGATTTCGTCACGGCCCTCGGGACCAGGTTGACCCCTCTGCAGGCATTCATGGGATGGGTCGATCCGTACGTGAACGTCCTGACATGTGAACAACGATTCGGAACCTGCGATCTGCAATTGAACAAGGAACTCCAACTCGGCTCCATGGCCACCGCCAAGGAGATCGCTGCCTTTGCTGCGCTGACATATCTGGGCATCGAGGCAACCCTGGAGGAAGGGCCGGCACAAGTTGCCGGTTTCGATGGCGAGTTGTGTCCCGATGATGCACCGAGTCGTCGGGCCTGTCGGGTCTTGGAAGTGGGGGATGTGATCACCACGATCGATGTCGGTGGAGGTTCGGTGACCATCGACAAAGTGTCCCAGTTGGGTGAAGTTCTGGCCACGGCAAAGCCCGGAGACGTGGCGCGAATGACCGTTCGTTCCATCACTCCACCGTCGGATGAGCGCACGGTCGAGGTGGAACTTCTGGCCAGTCCCGAGGATCCGAATCGCACACTGATCGGCTTCAACCCCCGGGACACCCGCACGGTGTCGTTGCCGTTCGACATCGACATCGACACCGATCGCATCGGTGGACCGTCTGCGGGATTCGCGTTCGCCTTCTCCTTGATCGATCTCCTCAGTGCAGGAGACCTCGTTCCCGACGGAGGTTTGGCGGCCACCGGCACCATCGATGCCGACGGCCAAATCGGACCGATTGGTCTCCTGGTGCAAAAGACCATCGCGGTGAAACAGTCGGGTCTGCGGTACTTCCTGGTTCCGGTGGCCCAAGGTGAGAAAGAGATCGAAGAGGCCCGCCGCGCCGGAGGATCCGACGTGCAGATCATTCCGGTGGCCACCTTGGCCGAGGCCATCGAGAAGATGGCCGAACTGAGTGGAGTGGCGTTACCGAGCAGGGACGGTTCGGCCACCGCGGCCTGATTGCCACCCTTTATCCACAGATCTTCCGTACCATACGCACGTGGTTCTGTCATTTTCGCGTCCTGACCCGTCGTCTCCGACGGCTGTCGCCAGTGCGACCTTCTCGCCCAGTCGACGTGGATACGACCAGGACGAGGTGCGCGACTTCCTGCGAATGGTCTCGGCCGAATTGACGCGTCTGCAGGAGCGGGTGGTGTTCCTGGAACGGGAATTGTCCGATCGTCCCCACGGTGGCACGGTGCTCCACCCGGAGATCACCGAAGACACCGTGGCCGAACTTCTCGGTGAGGAGACCGCTCGTATCGTCCAGACAGCCCGCGAAGCGGCTCAGAAGATCAAGGCCCGCTCGGAGGAGGCATCGGCGAAGATGATTCGCGAGGCCAGCGAGGAGGCGGCCCGGATTCGCGAAGATGCCGAACTCGAATGCGCCCGCCGTCGTCAGGATGCCACCGCCGATGCCGAAGCGGAAGTGTTGATGGCCAAGCAACAGGGTCGTGACATGGTGAACGAGGCGCGCGCCTACCGCGAACGGGTCCTCGCCGATGTCGCCCGGCGCCGTGAAATGGCCCGTGAGCAGTTGGAGGATCTCTTCCACGGTCGGGATCGTTTGATCCAGGCTTTCGAGCGCTCACGCGCCGCCACGGAAGACGTTCTGCGCGATCTGGCGGAGTCCGCTGACGAGCCGACCGAATTCATCAATCTGGCCCCGACGACTGGTCCGATCCCCGTGATCGTGCAAGCCGATGAGGTGGAGCGGACCGAGGCCATCCAGCCGACCACGTCGAGCGCACCGTCGTACGTTCCCTATGACCAGGACAGCGATCCGAGTGTCGAATCGGAGCGACCTTCCGAGATCGCCCAGGCAGTCGATGCCGACATCCACGCTACGGAGACCGTCGACGATTTCGAGGACGACGACGGGCAGGTCGCGTCGAGCGAACCGATGCCACTGGTGACCATTTCGGTCACCGATGATGTTCCGACTCCACCGACGTCGAACGTGGTCTCGTTGTTCGCACGTACCGAATCCAAGGTCGCCGAAGGGGAAGGCACCTCGAATCACGATCCAGAAACATCTCCCCCGATCGTTCAGAAACCCGTGCCATCGAATGCCGACGATATTTTTGCTCGCCTTCGGCGGGCCAGCACCGATGCCGTGGCCAAAGATGCGACGCGGAGCGTAGCGACGCCGCCAGTCGCCGAAGCGCCAGCCAAACCGGCTGCAACCAAAGCAGTGACGCCTGCCAAGGGCGATTCCGCCTGTTTCACCACCCGGAACGAAGTGTTGGTCCCGTTGATCCTGACCATGAGTCGCACGATCAAGAAGGTGCTGGCCGACGAGCAGAACCAGATCCTCGACACCTTGCGCGCCAAGAAGCCCGTCAAGACGCTGGAAGCGCTGATCGGTTCCAAGGCCGAGCACGGAGCTCGCTACACCGAAGCCCTCGAACCCCTTCTCCGTTCGGCGGCGGTGGCCGGAGCCAGGACCCTCAGCAAGGATTCGGATGCCGAGATCGGAAAGAAGATCCAAACGAGGATGCACGACATCGATGCCGTCGTCGTCGCCACCCTCGTGGCACCCCTTCGCGAACGTTTGAGTCGCAGTGTCTCCCAGGCGGCCGGAAGCAATGCCGAAATGGCATCGCTGGTGAAGTTGGTGTACCGAGAATGGAAGAACCAGGTCGTCGACGAACATGTCGATGATCTCGCACTTGCTGCTCATGGTCACGGGGCCCGCGCCGTTCTCGATCCGAACATCTCCTATTGCTGGATGGTGGATCCCGACGGCCCGGCCTGCGCCGATGCCGAGGACAATTCGCTCGGTGGAGCCGTACGCGGGGGCGCGGAGTTTCCGACCGGGGACACACATGCCCCCGCTCATCCCGGGTGCCGATGTGCCCTGGTTCCCGTCGACAACTAGTCTGCAGACGTGAGACCTTCTTCGGATCTACCTGGTGGTCGTCGACGTCCCCGGAGCAGTCGACCTGATTGGGCATCCAAGGGCAGGATCATCCTCTTGGTCGTGGTGGCTGTGGTCGTCGCGCTGTTCTTGTCGGCGCGTACCTTGGCCAACTTCTACGTCGACCTGCTCTGGTTCGACTCGGTCGACAGTTCGTCGGTCTTCTGGACCTCGATTTGGTCCAAGGCGTTCTTGGCGGCGTTCTTCAGTGTCGGTTTCGCCGTCGTCGCCTTCATCAGTCTCACCCTCGCCGAGCGTCTCGGGCCAGCCGATCTCCCCATCGGACCCGAGCGCGAAGTGGTGGAGCGCTACCGACTGCTGGTGGGCAATCGAACCCGCCTCCTGCGGTTGGCGGTTTCGGTGGTGTTCGGCCTCATGGTCGGCCTACCGGCCATCGCCCAGTGGCAGGAATGGCTCCTTTTCCGCAATTCGCAGTCGTTCGGGACGAGTGATCCACTTTTCGACGTGGACGTGGGTTTCTACGTCTTCCGCTTGCCCTTCTTGACCTTCGTCGTCGATTGGGCCTTCGCTGCGCTTGTTCTGATCACCATGGTGACGGCTGCTCTGCACTTCTTGAATGGAGCCATCAGAGTGCAGACCCCTGGCGATCGCATCACTCGCGGAGCGCGGATTCACTTGAGTGTTCTTTTCGCACTTCTCGCACTCATCAAGGCCGCCGATTACTGGCTCCAGCGTTTCGAATTGACCCTCTCCAGTCGGGGGGTGGTGCAAGGGGCCACTTATACCGATGTGAAGGCGCAGTTGCCCGCCATCAATCTGTTGATCATGGTCAGTCTGCTGGTGGCGGTCTTGTTCCTTGCTGGTATCCGCTGGGGTGGATGGCGATTCCCGATTCTGTCCATGGCCTTGTGGGCCGTAGTGGCCGTTGTCGCGGGAACGGTGTACCCAGCCGTGATTCAGCGATTCATCGTGCAGCCGAACGTCACCACGCGAGAGCGTCCCTACATCGGCGACAACATCACGGCCACGCAGGCGGCGATGGGGATCGACAACATCGAAGTGGTGTCGGTGACGGCGGGAACAGTGACCAGTGCCGATGTGGCAGCCGACCCCGAACCACTGACCGACACGCGTCTCTTGGACATCGGCGAGATGCGCGACCGGTTCGCGCTCGACGAGGGCCTCTTTGCGTTCTATTCCATCAATGATCTCGACGTGGATCGCTACGAGATCGGCGGTCGACGGCAGCAAGCCTTCGTGGCTGCTCGTGAACTGAACCCCGAAGGAATCCCCAACAAGACCTGGGTGTCACGACACCTGATCTATACGCACGGTTGCGGAGTCGTCGCCGCCAGTGCCAGCCAGGTGACCAGCGATGGGCGACCGATCTACCAGGAAATCGCCGCCGACAATCCACAGTTGTACGTCGGAACCCAGCAGCCCGGCTACGCCATCGTCAAGACGGATCAGGTGGAACAGGCGTGCCCGGACACCGCCCCCGATCCGTATCAGGGAGAGGGAGGGGTGGAGTTGAACTCCACTCTGCGACGTCTGGCCTTCGCCGTCCATTTCGGTGAGTTCAACCTGATCGGCTCCAGTCTGGTGAAGGACGAGTCGCGACTGATCCATGTCCGTGACGTCAGCGACCGCGTCACCAAACTGGCTCCGTTCCTCCACCTGGATGCAGACCCCTATCCGGTGGTCGACAAGGGACGGGTGCTGTGGATCGTCGATGCCTTCACCACGACGTCGCGCTATCCCTACGCTCAGCAGGCCAATACCGACAACCTGACACCAGGTTCTGGTTTGAAGCACTCCTTCAACTACGTGCGCAACAGCGTCAAGGCCGTCGTCGACGCCTACGACGGATCGGTGACGTTGTACGTGGTCGATCCGATGGATCCGATCGTGCGGGCATGGTCGAAAGCTTTCCCAGGACTGTTCACTCCATCGGACCAGGTGCCGGCGTCGTTGCGAGAGCACTTCCGGTATCCCGAGGATCTCTTCCGAGTGCAGACCAATCTCTATGGCCGCTACCAATTCGACAATGCCGATCAGTTCTTCAACCGCGATTCGGCCTGGAGCGTGGCTCAAGCCGTGAAGAGGGAGCCCGAATTGGCGGCGTCGGCGACCGATGTGACCTTGGTGGACGAGGCCCAGCAGGCCAACACGGGAGATGTGGCCGATGCGAACGTGGCTCGTTTCGAGCCCTATTACACGCTCTTCCATCCACCGCAGAGCGGCAATACCGAGGTCGAGCCGACGTTTTCCCTGTTGCGCCCCTTCGTGCCGTTCTCGGCCGACGACACCCGCAAGGAACTGCGTGCCGTGATGGTGGTGTCGAGTGACCCCGCAACGTACGGTCAGATCACGGTCTACAAGTACGAGGGAACACTGACCGAAGGTCCGGCAACGGTCTCTGCGGAATTGATCAGTAATCCGGAGATCGCTCCGGTCATCACGCTGCTCGATCAACGCGGTTCGCGCGTCGTTC
This sequence comes from Ilumatobacteraceae bacterium, assembly GCA_049444115.1. Lineage (GTDB taxonomy): Bacteria > Actinomycetota > Acidimicrobiia > Acidimicrobiales > Ilumatobacteraceae > Casp-actino8. The sequence continues at coordinate 14,352 of JBMTPW010000017.1, forward strand.
TCGGACAACTGCAGTTGGTTTCGATCGGGGACGGACTCATCTGGGTCCAGCCCCTGTTCGTGCGACCTGACGATGCTGGATCTCGTCAGGTCTTCGTACGCCGAATTCTGGCGTGGTACGAGGGGCGCTCGGTCATTGGAGACACCCTGTCCGAGGCCGTGAACAGACTCTTCCCGGGAGCGAACATCGATCTCGGTGAATTCGTCGAGGATGGTGGGACGTCCGCACCAGACACCGGAACCGACAGTGAAACTGGTGGCGATTCGGGTGGTTCGGGTGAACCCGACACGGGCACCGACGGCAGCACCGGAACGGTTGCCGACGATCCTGCAGAGTTGCTACAGGCTGCAGAAGCGCTGTTCGACGAAGCCGATGCCGCTTTGCGCGACGGTGATCTGGGCACGTACCAGTCCAAAGTCGACCAAGCACAGGAACTGATCTCCCGGGCGCTGGTTCTGCTGTCGGCCGGATGATCCGAGTTACGGGCGCTTCTTCTGGAGCATCTCGATGGCGTCGGCCAGGTCCTGACGAAAGGCGATTTGGTAGCGGGCTTGCTCCCGAGCCAACTCTTCTTGGTCGTGGCGCAGTATCTCCATGTCTTGGGGAAGTGAGCCGATACTCCCAGCCAGGCCGTCGCTTCGACGCCCGAGACTTTCGATGTCGCCGGACAACTCACCCAGTTGATTGGTGATTTCGGAACCAATCTGAGCGATGCGGGCCTCCAAGGTTCCGATTCGCGCCGAAACGTCGCCGTCGGCCCGCTGATTATCGGCGACCCTTTGCGCAACGTCTCGTAGCTGCATCGCGAGATCGGTGAGCTGTTGGCGGAGGGAGGCGAGTTCGGCCTCCGTGGCCGGCTGCTCCTTCGGATTCCGGCGGAACAGTCCCATACGGGCCAGCGTAGTTGGGGAACGAAGGAGCGGGTCGTACACTGAGGACTTCACCGCGGGGTGGAGCAGTCTGGTAGCTCGTCGGGCTCATAACCCGAAGGTC
>JBMTPW010000018.1:0-15246 GCA_049444115.1 Ilumatobacteraceae bacterium
CGAAACCGACTACCAGTGATCAGCCATGGGACGTGCCGTTAACGGAGTACTCACAGCCGAAGACGTCATTGTCCACAAACTCATCGCCGGGCGTCCACGCGACCTCGACGACATCCGATCGATTCTGTCGACAGGTCGTAATATTGACGAGGCCTTCGTGGTGGACAATGCCCAGCAGTGGGGAGTCCTCGACCGGTGGGAGGACGTACGAACCAGTGGGCGAGGGGGGACTTGAACCCCCACGATCTTACGATCACTGGCACCTGAAGCCAGCGCGTCTGCCATTCCGCCACTCGCCCGAGCAACAGTGCTCCCAGGGTAGCCAGCACTCGACCATGGCCCAACCCCAGTATCACGATCGAGTCACCGTCACGACCCACGCACGCAGCCGAACGCCCCCGGTACCCTGTCTCTACCTGTGGGACTGCAATCTGTGGAGAATGGTCTGGGACGTATGGTCGAAGGTGTGTTCAGCCGTGCTTTCAAGAGCAACGTGCGACCCATCGAGATCGGTCGGCGCATGGTGCGAGAGATCGATGCCAAGCGAACCGTCGATTCCAACGGACGCCGAGTGGTGCCCAATCAATTCCTGATTCGACTCTCGCCGGATGATCATCGGGCTCTTGCGGATATCGCCCACGACCTCATTGTCGAGTTGGAAACAGCCGCCGAGACCTACTGCGCCGATGAGGGATATCACCTCCGTGGCCCGGTGGTGGCGGAGATCAGAGAGGATTCCAAACTCACCAAGGGTCGGGTGGTCATCCAATCCGAAGTAGTCACCTCACGCGCCGATGTCTCAGAACCGGAAGGACTGCGCCCTACCTCGAGCGGTCCAAGTGGACTTGGTGCGCCGAGCGGCCCGGAGAATCTCGAGAGTTCACGTCCGCGTCGCTCGACTCTGGTCCTTACCGACGGACGGGAACTTCCTCTCGGTACCCATCCCGTGGTGATCGGGCGTCTGCCGGAATGCGACATCTCCTTCGATGACTCCAATCTGAGTCGCCGCCACGCCGAGATCTCCTTCCACATGGACATCATCGATGGGCGCCGCGTGACCCGGTACACGATCACCGACCTCGGTTCGACCAACGGGACCAAAGTCAACGGATCCCCGATCGGCGGTCCCGTGCTCCTGCGGGCTGGAGATGTCATCACTGTCGGCCTCTACTCGATCACTTTTGTGGAACGCTGAATTCCGAGGATCCTGCTGAACTCATGACCGATCAATTGCTGGGTTTGTTGCGGATCGCCTTGTTGATCGCTCTCTACGCCTTCTTCGCCCGCGTGCTGTGGGCAGTGTGGGTGGAGGTTCGGGTTCCAGCAACTCCGCGGGCCGCGATCACCCCGACGGCCCGTTCGAGCAAGTCGAACACCAGTGCGATCGCCCGAGTGGCCCGGCCCTTTCGCATCGCCCGGATGCGCATCATCTCACCGGTCACCATGAAGAACTTGACTTTCGCAGTCGGTGAGAATCCCTTCACCATCGGTCGCGTCGAGGAGAGCAACCTTTGCCTCAGCGAAGATGCCTATGTCAGTTCCCGCCACGCGCGGCTGTATCGACAGGACGGGTACCTGGTCGTCGAAGATCTGGGATCGACCAACGGAACATTCCTGAACAAGGACCGCGTCAACGGGATCACCCGATTGCGGATCGGCGACCGAGTGCAAATCGGTGGAGTCATTCTGGAGGCCGAAAAGTGACCTCTTGGCGAGTGACTTCCACGTCGTGCCGGTCCTGCGTCATCGAAGGCTGGTTGCTTCGATGATTCGGCTGACCCACGGCGCCTGCACTCATGTCGGACAGGTTCGACGCGACAACGAGGACGCCTATGTCGCCGTCGACGGTCTCTACATCGTTGCCGACGGTATGGGTGGTCACTCGGCCGGCGAGGTCGCCAGTGCCATCACCGTGGCAACTCTCACGGATGCATTCACTTCGGTGAACCCGGGACTCCACTCCCCCGAACAGGTTGCCGAGGCCATCGCCCAGGCCAATACTGCCGTTTTCATCGAGGCGCTGGACGACTCGGCGAAATCCGGTATGGGCACCACGCTCACCGGACTGGTGGTCACCGATCCGGAACGACATCACGTGGTCGTGGCCAACGTCGGCGACAGCCGAACGTATCTGTGGCGGGGCGGCAAACTCCAGCAGATCACCACCGATCATTCACATGTCCAAACCCTCGTGGATCGGGGGGCCATCACCAAGGCTGAGGCGCGGGTTCATTATCAGCGCAACATCGTGTTGCGCGCCGTGGGTATCGACGCCGACGTGCAGGTCGATCTCTTTCCATTGACCGTGGAGAACGGCGACCGCTTCGTCGTCTGCAGCGACGGTCTGGTCGACGAAGCCGACGACGACGAGATCGTGAACGAGATCAAGTTGTGCCCTGCTCCCCAAGATCTGGCCGAACGCCTGGTGCAACTGGCCAATGCCAACGGCGGACGGGACAACATCACGGTCATCGTGGTCGACATCGCCACGACGAATGCTTCGCCGACGGACGACACCGCGCCCACCCGGACGACGGCCGGTGACCCGGTGACCACCTCTGGTGACGCGATCGCTCGAGACACCTCCTCGATTGCACCGGCTTCGACCAGAGGTTCGATGTTCGTGGCCGTCCTCGGCACCGTGGCATTGATATCGGCCCTGCTCGTGGGCATCATCAGTGCCTTGTGACTGCACATACGTGAGACGAGCATCTAGACAAATCTCATGACCAACGCCCTGAGTCCCGTCGCCGCCCGACGGCGAGCCACGGAATTCCGTCTGGTGCTCTTCGCCGGCATCATCACTGCCAGTGCCTACACCCTGGCTTCACTCGGTCAGAACTCGGTCATTCCACCACGCATTCTTCCCTTCCTCGGCGTGCTCTTGTTGGTGCTGATGTCGGCACACATCGCCGTGCGCTGGCTGGCCGTGGGAGCAGATTCCATCTTGTTGCCCCTGGCCACCCTGCTGAACGGCCTCGGGTACGTAATGATCGCCCGACTCTCACAACGGCTGGCCGGATTGCAGACGACCTGGACCTTCATCGGAGTCGCCGCCTTCGTGGTGGTGCTCTTTCTCGTACAACGCGCCAATGATCTCTCCCGCTACTCCTGGACCTTCTTCGCTCTCGGCGCAGGTTTGCTCGTGCTCCCGATGGTGCCCGGGCTCGGCTTCTCGGCCGGCGGGGCCCGTATTTGGGTGAGCATCGGACCCATCAACTTCCAACCCGGTGAATTCGCCAAGGTGGCTTTGGCACTCTTCTTCGCCAGTTACCTGGCCGACAATCGAGAACTGCTGGCCACGGGAACGCGAACCTTCGGACGCTTCACCTATCCCGAACCGCGTCACCTGCTGCCATTACTGGGGGCCTGGAGTTTTTCGGTGGTGATCATGGTCGGCCAACGCGATCTTGGATCGAGTCTCTTGTTCTTCACGCTGTTCATCGTGATGGTCTGGGTGGCCACCGAGCGCACCGACTACTTGGCGATCGGACTGGGACTCTTCGCCTCTGCCGCCACCGTGGCCTACTTCTTGTTCGATCACGTGCAGACACGAGTGGCCATCTGGTTGGACCCGTGGAGTCGTTACCAAGGTAAGGGCTATCAAATCGCCCAAAGCATCTTCGCTCTCGGGAGCGGCGGAGTGGGCGGAACCGGATTGGGCCTCGGTGACCCCACCCGCATTCCCGAGGCCAAGAACGATTTCATTTTTGCCGCCATCGGAGAAGAACTCGGGCTGTTCGGGGCAACCGCGGTTCTGCTCGCATATCTCTTGATGATCGGCGCCGGATACCGCACAGCCATGCGCACCGACCGACCGTTCGAGAAGCTGTTGGCAGTTGGTCTCACCACCATCATGGGTATCCAGGCTTTCATCATCATCGGTGGAGTCATTCGCGTCGTGCCCCTCACCGGAATCACCCTCCCCTTCGTGAGCTACGGCGGTTCGAGTTTGGTCGCCAACTACGTGATTCTGGCTCTGCTGATACGCGTCAGCGACAGTTCGGCCCGCCGACTCGGTGAGGTTCCCGACAAGGCGACGTTCGGCGAGAAGATCGCCACCCGGCGGGCCTTGCACCGTGCCACCAAGCAATACCGGTCGGGCCGTCCGATGACAGGAACGCCGTCGTGAATCAGCGCATTCGTCGGCTGACTGTGGTCCTTCTCACTCTGTACGCGCTGCTCTTCGTGCAGTTGAACGTCATCCAAGTCGGTCGCAAGTCGTCCCTGGATTCGGACAATCGCAACACTCGCCAGACAGTTCGGGACTTCAACGATCCGCGAGGAGATATCCGCACCAGCGATGGTCGAGTCATCGCCACCTCGGCACGCACCGAAAATGGCGATCCCTTCGACTGGCAACGGGTCTACCCGTTCAATGATCTCTATTCGCAGATCACTGGGTACTTCACCTTCGGCTACGGGGCAACTCAGGTGGAAAAGGTGCGCAACGACGTCTTGGCCGGACGCACGGTGGAGCAGCAGATCAAGGGCATCAGTTCGCTGTTCTCGGGTGGCAACACCACCGGCACCGTGGAGGTCACCATCGATTCGCGGATCCAAGAAGCGGCTCGCGACGCTCTCGGCGAGCGCGAAGGTTCAGTGGTGGTGGTTGATCCGTCGACCGGTGCCGTGAAAGCACTGTGGAGTTGGCCCAGTTACGACACCAACATCGTGGCCGTGCACAATTCGGATCTGGCCGGCGACACCTTCAAGTTCCTCGAGGCCATTCCCAGCAAGCCCCTCCTGGCGAACGCCTATCAGGAGCGGTACATGCCCGGCTCGACGTTCAAGATCATCACGACTGCCGCGGCCCTCGATGCCGGACTGGTGACCCGCGATTCCGTCTGGACCGAGGAATCGGAATTCATACCCCCGCAGACCACCGACCCGATCCAAAACTTCGGTGGCAAGGTCTGCGGTGGGAACCTGGTGGAGGTGTTCCGCCGATCCTGCAACACCCCGTTCGCACGGATGGCCATCGAGCTCGGCCCGACGGCCATGACCGAGGCGGCCCGACGTTTCGGGATCGGTGAGTCTCTGCCCTTCGATCTACCGCGGGCCGCCACCAGTCGCTTCGGCGAGGTTGCGTACTTCGAACAGAACCTGCCATTGCTCGGAATCGGTGGATTCGGTCAAGGCAACACCCAGATGGTTCCCTTGCACATGGTCATGATCGCCTCGGCAGTGGCCAATGGTGGCGTCATGATGCGGCCCTACGTCGTGAATGCCACCTTCGATCACGACGGTCGACAACTGCAACGCACCGTTCCATCGGTGTGGAAGATCCCGATGTCGGTAGGAGCATCGACGCTGTTGACCGAGATGATGATCGAAGTCGCCAACAACGGCACCGCTTCGTGCTGCTTTTCGTTGTCCAACGGAATCCAGGGAGCGGCCAAGACCGGGACGGCCCAACTGAACGGAGCGGGTCAACCCGAGCGTTCCCATGCCTGGATCGTGGCCTTCGCTCCGGCCGAGGCGCCACGGTACGCCGTCGTGGTGATGCTCAAGGGAACCGATGCCGAGATCAGCGCCGGAACCGGAGGCACTCTTGCCGGACCATTGGCGGCCAAAGTACTGAACGTCGCCCTCGGGCTGTGAGAGCCTCAGGCGAACTTCCGGCCGAGTTCCCCGACGGTCGGGCCCTGTCCGGCGTCGGTAACCTCAACCACTGTTATGTCTGATCGGGGAAACACACCGGATCGGGGTGCTGTCATCCTGAACGACCGCTACGAGATGCAGCAACGCATCGGACGCGGCGGGATGGCCGAGGTGTATCTGGCTCGCGACGTCCTGCTCGATCGCTTGGTGGCCATCAAGGTTCTCTTCCCTGAATACGCCACCGATCCGGCCTTCGTGGAGCGGTTCCGCCGGGAGGCCCAATCGGCGGCCAACCTCAATCACCCCAACATCGTGAGCGTCTACGACTGGGGTCGCAGCGAGAACACCTACTTCATGGCCATGGAATACGTGCCTGGTCGGACGTTGGCCGAAGCCCTGCACGATGTCGGGCCGATCGATGCCATGAAGGCCGCGGAGGTTGGTATCGAAGTAGCCGCGGCACTGTCCTTTGCCCATCGCAACAATGTGGTCCATCGCGATATCAAGCCCGGCAACATCCTCATCGGCTCGAGCGGTCAGCTGAAGGTGGCCGACTTCGGCATCGCGCGCGCCCTCGGAAGTCCGGCCGACGCCAATCTCACCCAGGTCGGTGCGGTCATGGGAACGGCTGCCTACTTCTCGCCCGAACAAGCTCAAGGTGGTCAGCCCGACCCGCGCTCCGATCTGTACTCGCTCGGCATCGTGCTCTACGAGATGGTGGCCGGTGAGCCACCGTTCACCGGGGACAGTTCGCTCGCCATCGCCTACAAACAGGTGCACGAACAACCCACACCGCTGCACGAGTTGGCACCCACCGTGCCACGGGCGTTCGAAGCCATCGTGGCCCGTCTGCTCGCCAAGGATCCGAACCGTCGGTATCCCACGGCCGAAGCCGTGCGTGATGATCTGCGTCGCTTCCGCGATGGCGTGCCGGTGCAAGCACTCGCAGCCATCCTGAACGACAAGCATGCCGATCCCACACCGACGAACGCTCCGACCACGGTGATGGCCGCTGCCGGCACGGTGCCGGGCGCGCCGAATGATTCGCCGACCACGGTCCTGCCTGCGGCTGGAAGCGGTGTCGGTACGACGAGTGGCGATGATTCGACGGCTGGCACCACGCGCAGCTTGCCGCGCACCACCATCAATGCCAATGCCACCCTTCCTCCTGGCTACACCGAAAGCCTGGTCGTGGTTCCCGATACCCGAGATCTCACCATCCGCCGCACCGGACTGATCGTCGCTGGTGTGGTGGCCGCCGTCATGGTGATCGTCATCGCTGTCGTGGCGTTCGGGCTTCTCACCAACGGATCCGGGGGTTCGAGTACGGTCATCATTCCCGACGTGAAGGGCCGGCTACTCGACGAGGCGGTCACCATCCTGGAAGATGCCGGCTTCGAGGTCACCCCGGTAGCCGAAGAGAATCCCGATATCGCGCCGAACGTGGTCTGGTCCCAGACCCCGGAAGCCGGTGAATCACTGTCCGAGGGTGGCAAGGTCTCGATCGTCTACAACCCCACGAATGCACCGATTCCGGTGCCGGATCTCGGCGGACTCACCGTCGACCAGGCCCGGACGGCACTGCTCAATCTGGGACTCACCATCGGTGACATCACCTTCGAGAACAACGATGAAGTGCCCGAGGACCGCATCATTTCATCCAATCCGCCCTTTGGTGAGCAGGTCCTCGGCGGCGCCACGATCGACATCGTGGTCAGTCAGGGCAGCGGTGTCGTGACCGTGCCCAATGTGCAGGGTCAGACCACCCAAGCGGCGCGTTCATTGTTGGAGGGTGATCCGTTCGACTTCCTGGTCACCATCGTGGAGGAGTCGAGTCCGACCGTCGATGCCGGTCGGGTCACCCGCACCAGTCCACCAATCGGATCTTCGACCACCAAAGGCGCTCCGGTGACGGTGTACGTCTCGGTCGGAGTGGCCAAGGTCGCCATTCCCCCGGTGGTCGGATTGAGTGAAGCGGACGCGCGTAATCAGTTGCGAACCAGCGGGTTCCGCGACATCACCGTGGAGTATCTGGATCTTGTTCCGGGTAGTCCGAACATCGGCCTCGTGATTTCCCAAGATCCGAGCAGTGGCGTCGAAGTCCCGCCGGGAAGTCCGGTGTTGATCAAGGTCGGTCGTGCGTCGACGACCACCACGACGGCACCTGCGACGACGACCGTGCCGCCGTCACCCGGCGCTTGAGCCGCCGCAGTTGCCCAAGAAGTTGCGCAATAGGTCGTGACCGGCCGTGGTCAAAATGCTCTCCGGATGGAATTGCACCCCTTCCACCGGCAACGACCGATGCTTCACACCCATGATGGTGCCGTCGTCGGTTTCGGCAGTGATCTCCAGACAATCGGGCACACTGTCGCGGGCGATCACCAGTGAGTGATACCGCGTGGCGATGATCGGACTGTCGAGTCCCCGGAACACTCCGTGGCCCTCGTGGCGCACGACGCTCGTCTTGCCGTGCATCAGTTCCGGAGCCGCAGTGACAGTGGCGCCGAAGACGTATCCGATTGCTTGATGACCGAGACACACACCGAAGACCGGTGTGCCGCGCTCGGCGAAGGGCACGATGGCCTCACAGATGATGCCGGCGTTCTCGGGGCGACCTGGTCCCGGTGATAGGAGCACTCCGTCCACGTGAAGATCCAAGGCTTCGGCCAGGGACAGTTCATCATTGCGATGGACCAACGGCTCGGCTCCCAATTCACCCAGATATTGGACGAGGTTGTAGACGAAGCTGTCGTAACTGTCGAGGACCAGGATGCGGGTCACCGGACCAGGATGCCAGGATCGCCACGGTTTCGAACCGGGTCACTTCTCCAACCGGCTCTGCACCCAGGTGCCGGCGCGCCTACACTGGCCCTCCGTGGCACCCCCGAAGCGCAAGGCCGGCGGCCGAACAACTCCCAAAGGAACTCGACCCCAGGACGGCGCGCGAGTCGCCCGGCCGGATCACAACGAGGCTGGGGTGGCGGCCTCCACCCGCTACACACCGCCGATCCCGAAATACGTCAAGGAAAGCCCCCGCTGGGTTCCGATCCTGATGTTCGCCCTGTTCATCATGGGCGCCCTGGTGATCCTGCTCTATTACCTGGGCGCGGTTCCCGGTGGACGCAGCAACTATTACCTGCTGGTGGGCCTTGGCTTGATCCTGGGCGGCCTCTTCACAGCCACGAAATACCATTGACGTCAGTCAGGCGACGGGGGCCGACCTCGCCCTCTGCTGAAGGGTCATCTCCTCCTCTACCTTCCATCCACAGTCTGTGGACAAACCAGGGGATGTTTACGCCAATGTCATTTCACAAATTCGCAAAAAGCCTGGTCCAGGCCTGAAAATCGAATATCCCCAGGTCTCCTGAGTGTCGCTGTGGACCTGATCGAGAAGGAGAAGGCCACCCGGGAGCCCGAGGGAACGATCGGGAACCCGTCCTCTCCGTCTTTCACTCGGCGGCCACCAGATCCATGTCCTCCATGCAGTGACGAGGAGGCTCTGGGTCCTGCTCGGGGGCCATGGTCATCTTGATCTCCACGCCACAGAGACTGCACCGATAGCGCACGTTGACCCGGCGCAGTTCGCCCTCCGGTGGCGGCGGTGGCAGTGGGGTGGTCATGCTTCGAAGCAGACCCATCCCCACTCGCCACACGAACAAGAACAGCAGGATCCCACCGAGCACCCAGAGGACGCCGGCGAAATCCACGCTCTCAGCCCAACCGTTCGATGATGGTGGCGTTGGCCATGCCGCCACCTTCACACATGGTCTGCAGGCCGTATCGGCCGTTGGTGCGCTCGAGTTCGTTCAACAAGGTGGTCATGAGCCGCGCCCCGGAACAACCAAGAGGGTGACCCAGAGCAATCGCTCCACCGTTGGGGTTGACCTTGGACATGTCCGGATGGAGTTCCTTCTCCCAGGCCAGTACCACCGAGGCGAAGGCTTCGTTGATCTCCACGACGTCCATGTCGGCCATGGTCAACTTGGCGCGCTCGAGCACCTTGTGCGTGGCCGGTATCGGTGCGGTCAACATGAAGCGCGGATCGTCACCGGCCAAGCTGAAGTTCACGAAACGCGCCCGCGGCGTGAGGCCCAGAGCCTTGGCCTTGGCTTCGCTCATGATGAGAATGGCTGCCGCTCCATCGGTGATCTGCGAGGAGTTGCCGGCGGTCACGCGACCACCCTCTTCTTCGGAACGGAACGAAGGCTTCAACTTGGCCAAGCTCTCCATGGTGGTCTCGCGCAGACCCTCATCGGTGGTCATCATGTTGCCCTCGGCATCCTTGACCGGAAGGATCTCCCGTTCGAAGCGGCCTTCACGGGTGGCCCGGGCGGCACGCTCCTGTGACTGCACGCCGAAGCGGTCCATGTCTTCACGGCTGATGTTCCACTTGTCGGCGATGAGTTCGGCCGAGATTCCTTGGGGAACCAGACCGCCCTGATCCTGGTAGCGAGCGCCCACCTTGGGTCCGAAGGGCCAGCCGAACTTGCCGTCGCTCATCGATGCGCCCATGGGGACGCGGGTCATGACTTCCACTCCCGAGGCGACCACCACGTCGTAGGCCCCGGCCATCACACCTTGGGCAGCGAAGTGTGCGGCCTGCTGCGAGGACCCGCACTGGCGATCGATGGTGGTACCGGGAACCGACTCCGGCCAGCCCGCCGCAAGAACGGCGTTGCGGGCCACATTGGCCGCCTGCTCGCCGACCTGCATCACACATCCCATCACTACGTCGTCGATGATCGCCGGGTCGATCCCGGTGCGCTGGACGAGAGCGTTCATGGTTTCCGACACCAGATCGACCGGATGCCACTCTTTCAACTTGCCATTGCGACGACCGAGCGGAGTGCGGATCGCATCGATGATGACTGCATTGTTCATGGGGGACTCCTCATGTCGGCGACCCCTCCGGTTCGATTGTCTGAACCGACGACGTCGCATCCGAATTCGTGTGCTCAGTCTGCTGGGTGTCCCGCCGGATCGGCGAATTCGGGCGGATCGGGCCGTCCGATCGAAGGAAGAATCAGTCCGGGTCGATCCCTGCGGCCAAATCAGAATCTCTGGGTGGTCATTCCTCGATCAGTAGGGTTCCTGGGGCCACCAGATGTTCGGGGCTTCGTCCGGTTCGAAGGCCACGATGCCGAAGCGATGGCCGGGTTCTGGTGTGAGCAGGTTGAACTCCGCCAGTTCCTCCACAGTTTCCCGATCGACGATGCCGGCGACGATCTCGTCGGCCAGGGCGAAGGCCACCAGCGGTGAATCGAGAGCCGTCAACACCTCGAGACGACCGGCGGCCCGTAGGCGCGACGCGATGTCGGTCTGCAGTTCGGTCACCCGTCGTTCGTCCGCCTCGGTGAACGGAGTCACTTCACTCACCAGCCGGGCACCCGGTGCCGAGGACACCAGGGACAATCCGTATCCGGTGTCGCAGACCACCCACACCGCGGTCTCGGCTCCGAGAGCCGTGTCCGGTGAGCGCTCTCCGACGATCCAGGTCATGTCGTCGTCCACACCCACGGGCACATCGGCCGCGTCCAATCGCCACAGAACAGCGGGGAAGAGCCCGACCAGTCCGGCATCACCGAGTCGCAAGCGGATGACCGGTGGCGCAAGCGACCAACCAGGTTCGCTTCCTGTTCGATCCGGATACCCGTCTCGAGCGAGGTACTCGAAGGCTCGATCGACGGCGAGATCGACGGACTCGTCGTCGTCGAACACGGTGTCGTGGCGACCGACAGTTGTCACTGCCAGGATTCCGGCCACCAGGACACCGATGGACCCCAGAGCCAACAGGTGTCGACGGCGCAGAGCCAGATGGGCGAGTACTGCCGTTGCCATCCAGCCGAGCACGATCAGTGCCACCACCGGGCGCCACACCACCACGTAGGGGAACAGGAATCCCTTCACTCGCGCCACCCCGACGATGGCGACGACATAGGTCACCCACACTGTCGGGGCCAAGGCCCAGAGACGTTCGAACAGCTGTCGATTCGATCCTCGGTGCGCCTCCCGCCGAATCGACACCGTGACCAACACCAGAAGAATCGTGAACACGACCAACCAAAGCGGAGAAGCCGACGGCGCTTCTCCGATGATCCCGATGTCGCGTCGACCCCGGATCCATGAAGCACCGGGAGAGAACTCGGACGACATCACCTCGAGGGCCCGCCGAACGCCGACCAATGGATCGGTCGACGAGCGGAAGTACTCGATGATGTCGCCGAGATTGCCGATGACCAAGCGAGGATCGGTCAGCCAAGGAAGGAAGAGAACCAATGAGGTGATGAGGGGTCGAACCAGTGCGCGAGGATTGCCGCCGGTCCACCAATTCGAACCGAATGCCACCATCCCGATGGCCGCTACCAACGGGACGTAGCCGACATGGATCTGCACCAAGAGTGCTCCGGTCACCACGGCGATCCACGTCGCGGTCCGGTCTCGTTCCACCACACCCCAGATGGCGGTCATGAAAACCACGAAGATCGACACACCGACGTACGGAGTCCAGGGATCGACCGGTGTGAGGCGATCGGAGGCCATCCATACCAACAACATGACGGTGACTGCGCCCGAGGAGGCCATGATGCCGCGGCGGCGGAATGCCAACCACGACGTGACCGCCACGCAACCAGCGCTCAGCGCCGCCGTGCCCAGGAACACACCCCACGCCTGGCCGGCAGCCAGCCAATGGAACGGAACCAAGAGATAGAACAGCGCGGCCCCCGGATGACTCCACCCGTGCCAGCTGTAGAGGCCCAGCGCCTTCAGATTTCCCCGAGCGATATCGGCGACCTGCAAGGCCAACACCGCCCGATCACCGGAGAGAATCGATCCGGCGGCGATGACCCGGATCACCCCGACGAGCGCCACCAGAATTCCGACGGCGGCCGGCATCAGCCAGCCGAAGCGGCGGATCACTTCTTGAAGGGGGCGACTTTGGCCAGCGCCCGGGCCATGGCGCTGACCTCGGTTTCGGACAGATCGCTGGCGAACTCGCGCTGGATGGCCCGCCGATAGAGGATGTTGGCATCGCGCCAGACCAGACGACCCATGCGAGTCAGACGAATCATGACCGCCCGTTGATCGTCGACGGAATTCGACTCTTCACGCGTCACGTATCCCCGTTCGGCCAACGCATCGATCCGCCGCGAGAGACTGCTCGGGACCGCAGCCAACGCTTCGCTCAAGTCCTTGAAGCGGAGCTGGTCGTTGTTCTGCGCCAGGATGGCCAGCACATCGAATTGTGGAAGCGACAGATGGAATTCGTCGGCCATTTCGGCTTCGATGAGTCGGGAGACGACTTCGCCAGCGGTTTGAAAACTTCTCCACAGAGCAACTCGCTCGGCATCAAGACGAGGCATCGTTGTCAACCATCCCGATTCACAGCACCGTCTTGCCCGATGCCAGTGGACCGAAGCCTACTCAGTTCGAGCCATTCTGTATAGAGGCAACATGTTCGCGAGCTCGATCCCATGTCGCTCGTTCGGCGAGCAACGTCCGCATCGGCATCAATTGACGTGGCCGACTGACACCGAGTGCAGCGACGAGACGATCGTCTTTTTCGTAGAGCGCAACGAAGGATCGCTCTTCGGGAGATCCCAGCACCACATGGACGTTTTCGTCGCCTTCGGCTCGACCGAGGAACTGGATCCGGGCGGTGAACTGATCACTCCAGAAGAATGGAACCGCCGAGTAGGGCTGCGGTGCCTCGCCGCGGGCTTCGATCAACAGGTTGCGGGCCGCAGCTGCTCCTTGTTCGGATGCAGTGGTCCAGTGCTCCACGCGCATCTCGCGGCCGTACAAGGTGTTGAACCAGCGGCATACGTCTCCGGCGGCATAGATATGTTGCAATCCGGCCGAAGCGCCCGCATTCAACGTGGCATCACACCGCACTCCGTCCTGAATCGACAATGGTGATCCCTCCAACCACTGCGTCGCTGGAGCCACTCCGATACCGACCAGCACCACATCGGCGGGAACCACCTCGCCATCGTGTAATCGCACACCGCCAACTCGGCCCGGTTGGCTCTCCACCAAACCCTCGACCAGCACCGACATGCGCAACTCCACGCCGTTGTCGCCGTGCACAAGAGCCGCCGCTCGACCCATCTCGGCGCCGAGACCGCGCATCATCGGAGCAGCTGCTCCCTCGAGCACCGTCACCTCGCATCCGCGTCCCCGCGCCGTGGCGGCCACTTCCAAACCGATGAATCCGGCACCGATGACCACCACCCGTTTACCGGGTTCCAATTCGGCGCGCAGCGCCAAGGAGTCGTCGAGAGTCCGCAACATGTGGATTCCGGACCACGAGGGTTGTTCGGGTAGCGACCGCGGCAGGGCACCGGTGGTGATGATCAGTCCGTCGTAGGCCACCGATTCTCCGTTGTCCAACTGCAGGCGACCATTCGCGGTGTCGAGATCTTCGGCGCGACTCCCGAGCCGCCACTCCAGATCGAGGCCAGCCAGATCATCCGGCTTTCGGAGTGCGATCCGATCCGATTCCCATTCACCGGCCAGGAGCTTCTTGGACAGCGGCGGCCGATCGTAGGGCCGGTGCGGTTCCCCACCCACCATGGTGATACGACCGGTGAATCCGTCGGTCCGCAAGGTCTCGGCGGCCCGCAGTCCGGCCAAGGATGCGCCAACGACCACGATGGATCGAAGAGCCGACGTCGACGTTCCGGGAGTGGCGGATCCGGTGGAAGGCACGGTCCTCACGGTAGCGAGTGGGCCACACTGGGAAGGTGCCGGTCACCACCACACCCATCACCGATTCCGGCGACCGACGGCTGGCCGATTACGTGGGTCTGACCGATCCGGAGATGAGTCGACGCAGCACCGAACGTCCCTTCTTCATCGCCGAGGGAATCGAAGTGGTGCGACGTCTGGTGGCCTCGGGATTGGAGCTGCGCTCCATCGTGGTGGCTCCCAATCGATTGGAGCGACTGCTCCCGGTATTGACCGAGGTTCGTTGTCCCATCTACGTAGCCGAGCGAGATGTGATTTCGTCGACTGTGGGATACGCCTTGCATCGCGGAGTCATCGGTTCGGCCTATCGACCCGTGCCGCCACTACTCGATGACGTCCTGTCCCAACCGCCGCTCGACGGTGTTCGCCATCGCCTGGCCGTCCTGCAGGGTGTGAACGATCACGAGAATCTGGGAGCCATCGCCCGCTCGGCTCGCGCCTTCGGGATCGATGCTCTCGCTCTCGATCCCACCTGCGCCGATCCGTACTACCGTCGATGCGTCCGCGTGTCGATGGGCGAAATCCTCTTTCTGCCGGTGATCACCATGTCCATCGACGACCTCTTGACCACCGTGCATCGTCATCATGGAACGGTGGTTGCTCTCACCCCCCGCCGTGACGCCAGGCCGTTGCTCGAAGTTGCTCCCAGCGACGGTCCCCTGGCCTTGGTACTCGGGGCCGAGGGTTTCGGTCTGCCTGAATCCACCCTCTCGAACGCCGACCACATGGCCAGGATTCCCATCGCCCATGACGTCGATTCACTCAATGTGGGTCATGCCGCGGCCGTGGCCTTCGCCCTCACCTCGGGTGACGTCGTGTCTCGGTCGACCAGCTAGTCGACAATTCCGTTGTCGACTTCTACGTTGTCGACTTTTCTGTCGCGGACTTCTATGT
>JBMTPW010000019.1:0-14977 GCA_049444115.1 Ilumatobacteraceae bacterium
CGCCTCTCCGAGGTCCCGTCACCGGATCGGGCGGGCATCTGGACGAGTCTCTCGGCGCGGCGCTCGAGCAGTGCGAGCGGCCCCGGCACAGATATGGTTCGCCCATGGTCAGACCGGAGACTGTCCACGGTCCTCTGGACCCTCTGAGCGCCGCCACGGCCGAGCGGGCCATTCGTCGTTGTCTCGTGGACTATTGCCGAGGCATCGACCGCTGCGATGCCGACCTGGTGGCCTCGGTGTATCACCCCGACGCAACCGATGACCACGGGTCCTTTGTCGGCTCAGGTGTCGACTTCGCACGTCTGGCCACGACGAAGCTGCGGTCCCACGCCCGCGCCACCACACATTTCGTCGGGGAGCCGAGTATCGATTTCGTCTCGGCGACCGTTGCGCAGGTGGAAACCCCGGTGATCGCCTGGCATCGGGTCGCCGATGCCGAGGGCGAATTCCTCGAGAATTTCTGTGGCCGCTATTTCGATCGCTTCGAATGCCGTCACGGAGACTGGCGGATCGCCGATCGTCGCCTCACGCACGATTGGGACACCAAGGTTCGCGTCGATCCGGCGTTCCCTCCGGGGATCTTTGCGCCATCGCCGCGATCCGAGTGACCGCCGGTCGTCTCGCAACGATCGGGAACCGCCCACTACGGTTTCGGCGTTCGACCATTGAAGGAGTGCACATGACGCGTCTACCCACCTCATCGGCAGAGATCACTCCCGAATGGCTGACCGATCGCCTGCGAGCCACCGGAACCATCGATGCCGCAACGTCCGTGGCCTCGATCGAGCGCGATCTCATGGGCGCCGGAATCGGTTTCATGGGCGAGGTCGGCCGCATCAAGGTTGCGTACAACGGGGGATCGGGACCGATGACCATGATTTGCAAGATCCCCACTCAGGACCCCACCATCCGCGGTCTGTTGGCAGCGGCCAAGGTATTCGAGCGGGAAGCCCGTTTCTACGCCGACGTCGCTCCCGCACTCGACGTCGTCCCCGAAGCCCTCGGCATCGCCTCCGATCTCGAACACGACGATCACGTGTTGATTCTCCAGGATCTCGGCCATCTGCGTGTCGGCGATCAGGCCGCCGGGGTGAACGTCGCCGATGCCCGGGCCACGATGATCGCTGCAGCGCGTCTCCATGCTCGGTTCTGGCAGAACGCCGACCTCGACCGCATCGAGTGGATGCCAATGGCCAATTCGGAGGGCATGAAGATCGGGCGCGAGGTCTACACGGCCTCGCTGCCGGGATTCCTCCAGGTCTTCGCCCACGCCATCGAATCCGACATGGTCTCGGTCATGGAACGGTACGGGGACAACGTGCATCAATTGCTCGATCGCATCGCCCGGATGCCCAACACCGTCGTGCATTTCGACTTCCGTCTCGACAACCTCTTCTTCGACGACTCGAATGGAGATGTCTGGATGATCGATTTCCAGACCTCCAGCAAGGGCGGTGGCGCCTACGACATCGGGTACTTCATGAGTCAGAGCGTGCCCATCGACGTCCGTCGCACGCACGAGGATTCATTGCTCCACGCGTATCATGACGAACTCCTGCGCCTCGGAGTGACGGGGTATTCCTACGAGCAGTTCTTCCAGGACTACCGGGTCGGCGTTCTCTACGGCTGGATCATCCCGGTGTATGCCGTCGGAACTCTTGACTCATCGAGCGAACGGGCCATGGCCCTCTGGACCGAGGTCATCAAACGGGCTCAAGCGGCCATGCGCGATCACCAGGTCGCCGACTTCCTCGTCTGATCGAACCGATTTCCGGAGGTTCGGGAGAATCCGATCTTCAGGCTTCGGGCAACGGGTAGTGGAGGCCCGGGATTCCCGGAGCCAACGCCTCGTACCAGTCGGGTCGGGGCTGCACACCCGGGTAACCCTTGCCCACCTTTTCCAGGTCACCCTTGTTCCACTCATGGTGGATGGGCGGGATCTGGTAGTAGCCGTTGGCCGCATTGGTGCCACCGTCCACCAGCAGATCGTGACCCGTGATGTAGCTGGCCGCATCGGAGGCGAGGAACATCACCGGCCCCACGATCTCGGGAAGTTCGCCGATCCTGCGCATGGGGGTACGGCTGGCGATCCACTTGTCCATACCGAGGGTTTCGAGAGCCGGGCGAACCATTTCGGTCATGATGAAGCCTGGTGACACCGAGTTCACGCGCACACCCCGATCAGCCCACTCGCATCCCACCTGGGCGGTCACATTGCGCAATCCGCCCTTGGCCGCGGCGTAGGCGATGATGTTGGACTCGTTCGCTCCGCTGCCCATGATCGAGCAGATGTTGACGATGGAACCCGATTGACGCTGCAACATGTGGTGTCCGACTTCGCGCAGGAACATGAACGCTCCCGTGAGATCGATCGACAAGATCCAATTCCAGGTGGCGGTGTCGTACACCTCGGCGGCCAGGCCGCGCAGGTCGCTCACGCCCGCGTTGTTGATGAGCACATCGATCTTGCCGTGTTCCGCAATTCCCGTCCTGACGACGCGCTGCACGTCCTCTTCGACCGCGACATCGCCCGGGGCCACGGTCACCTTCGAACCCAGCTTGCGACACCTTTCGGCGACGGCATCGAGCATGTCCTTCGAACGGGCCGTCAGAACGAGATCGGCTCCTTCCTTGGCGAACCCCTCGGCGAAACCTTCGCCGAGGCCGTACGACGCACCCGTGATGAGAACGGTTTTTCCGGTGAACTGACCCATGACTCTCCCCTTCGTCCAACGCCGTCGGCGCTCGAGGCGACTCTAGAGCCCTATTCCCCGAGGCTCCGCACGGGAAGTTCCATGTGCAGGAGCCCCGCCAGGAACGAGTCGAGATCGCCGATGAATCCGGCCCGTCTCATCTCGTCCGCGGTCCGGCGGCTGCCGAGCAGTCGCAGACAGTCGAATGCCGATCCACTCCACGACAATTCGGGTTCGCCGGTGCCCACCAGATACTCGCGCCCGTCGATGACGATCAGCACTGCGGGCAGTCCGGCCCGCGCCAGATCTCCCTTGACCAAATTGAGGCCCAACTCGGCTGCCACCTTGACCCCGTCGGAGTCGCGCGCCCCCGGACGCCCGACAGCAGCACGCAGGTCGTGCTCGTGCACGACGGTGTCGTAGGTGAGTCCCCACAATTGTGCTGGCGCGGCCTCGATCATCGACTCGAAACGGTCGGCGGCCTGCGACCATTCCCCGACGATCGCGGCGAGTGGGGTGTCGTACCGTTCTTCCACCTGCCGATCCACCCAAGCCTGGGTATCACCCGCCGGGGAATTCCCCGAGCCGAGATCGACGGCGATGCCGGTGACGTGCGAAAAGAGATCCTTCACCCGCCATGCCGGACAGGCTTCGACCACCAGTTCGATGTCGTCGTCACCGAGGACGCCGGCGATCTCCTGCATGCGCTGGCGGGCGTTGCGATACTCGGTGGCGAGTACCGATCCCGGAAACCTGCCGAAACCACTCATGTCTTCCTCCCTCGGGGAACGCAAGGCCGATTAGGTTGAGCCACGACCACAGTTTCACACAGGGTGGGGCCAGGTCGAGGGGGCGACATGTCGAACACCGGTTCTGGTCGGCTGAAGGGAAAGGTGGCCGTGATCACCGGCGGGGCGAGTGGTATCGGCGAGGGAACCGTCCGACGCTTCGTCGAAGAGGGTGCACGCGTCGTGATCGCCGATCTCCAAGAAGAGCCGGGACGCGCCCTCGCCACCGCCCTGGGATCGGAGGCTCGTTTCGTCCACACCGATGTCACCGATGAGAGTCAGATCGCCCGGGCCGTGGACACCGCAGTCGCCGAATTCGGAGCTCTCGACGTGATGTTCAACAATGCCGGCATCGTCGGTGTCGTCGGCCGGATCGCCGACACGCCGACCGAGCACTGGGATCGCACGGTCTCGATCCTCATGCGCGCCGTCTTTCTCGGCATGAAGCACGCGGCGCGGGTGATGGTGCCCCAGGGCAGTGGCGTCATCCTGTCGACCTCCAGCACGGCCGGCATCCTCGGAGGACTCGGCCCGCACTGCTACACCGCCTGCAAACACGCTGTGATCGGACTCACGAAGTCGGTGGCATCCGAACTGGCCCCCCACGGGGTTCGCGTCAATGCCATCTCCCCCGGCAACACGGTGACGGCGATGACCTCGGCGGTCATGACCGGCGATCCGAACGCCTTCGAGACCGCCACCAAACACATCGCCGCCGGATCGCTCCTCGGGATTCCTGGACTTCCCGTGGACATCGCCAACGCCGCGGTGTTCCTCGCCAGCGACGAGGCTCGCTACATCACCGCCCACACTTTGGTCGTCGACGCCGGTCAAACGGCCATCGGCGGGAACGGTCGATTCCATCAGCAGGATTCCGCTCTGGTACGCGAGGCCGGAATCAGGGAAAGACCCTAGAGGTTCGGGTCGACCAGAACTTTCGTGTGCGCGGATCCCCCGCTGGCCAGATCGGCCAGAGTGGCATCCAGCATGTCCAGTCCAACGGTCGATGAATGCATCGGTTCGGTCCGGAACCGGCCATCGACGATCATGCCCATGGCCAGATCGAACTCCTCGTGGGTGTAGGCCAGAGCCGACGTCACGGAGATCTCCTTGATCAGCCACGATGCCGGAGCGATCGGTGCATCCTCATCGGCCAAGCCGATCAGACACATCGACCCACCACGGCGCGCCAAGTCGACCGCCGACTGAACGGCGAAGGGTCGACCGACGCATTCGTAGACCACGTCGGCACCGAGGCCATGGGTGAGTTCCTTCACCAGCGCATCGGCATCGCGACCCGGGGCGACTGCATGATGGGCACCGAGGTCGAGGGCCAGCGAACGACGCTGTTCGTTCGGCTCGATCACCACGACCACGCCGGCACCAGCGGCTCGGACCCATTGCATGGTGCCGAGTCCAATGGGTCCAGCACCTTGGACGACGGCCACGTCACCGAGCCGAAGTCCACTGCGACGGACTGCATGGAAGGCCACGGTCGTCGGTTCCACCTGCGCGGCTTGCTCATCGGTCAAACCGGCGTGCGTCCACACCACGCGCTCGGCGGCCCCGGCGATCGGGGGGGCGAATCCCCCGTGTGGCGGAGCCAACGGATCGCGGCCGAGAGCCGACATGAACGTCACGAGACATCGGTCCGACTGTCCTGCGCGGCACGGCGGACATTGGCCGCACGCCGGAGCCACCGCCACCACCACGCGATCGCCTTCGCTCAGGCCCTTCACCTCGCGACCGACGGCCGACACCGTTCCGCACCACTCGTGTCCGCAGATCGCAGGGTTGTAGGGCTGGCCCGATTGATAGGCGTGGATGTCGGTTCCGCAGACCCCGCACAGAGCGATGTCGACGACCACTCCTTTGTCGGCCGGGGTGGGGTCCGGAAACTCCACCAACTCGACACGGCGTTGACCAGTGATCAATGCTGCGAGCATCCTGCCTCCTCATGGGACGTTCGAACGCCCCTTCCGGATCGCAACATTACGCAAACGGTCGCCTATCGTTCGCTCCGCCCGGACGAACCGGCAGGACTCTTGGGGGAACCATGGCGCTCATCGCCATCGAAGCTGCGATCCGTTTCAACGATCAGGCCAAACGGGATGCCGCCGTTGTGGCTTCGATCCCGTACCAGAAGGCCACCCGCGACGAGGAGCCCGGCTGCATCGCCTACTGCTTCGCCGCCGATCCGATCGAACCCGATCTCATCCAGGTGTACGAACTCTGGGAGGACGCCGAGACCCTGGCCGCCCACTTCGAGCATCCGAACTATCACAAGATGCGCGAAACGCTCGGGAGTTTCGGCCTCAAGTCGGCGGTCAGCCGCAAACATCGCATCGATGCAACGGCACCGGTGTACGGACCCGATTTCAAGGCCACCTCGACGTTCGACTGACCCGAATTCGACCGATCTCACGAGTGACCGAGATCGCCGCCACGAGTGATCAGGCGTCGAGAACCGCTTGTCGAGCCCAGCGATAGTCGGCCTTGCCCGATGGACTGCGATAGACCTGGTCGACGAAGACCACCACCCGGGGCACCTTGTAATCGGCGATCGCGACCTTGACGTGATCGATCACCTCGTCGGCCGAGACCGTCGCACCGTCCCGCCGGGAGGCGACCAGCGCGACCTTTTCCCCGAAGCGATCGTCGGGCACTCCGACCGCCACGCAATCGACGATGTCGGCGTGGGAGCGAGCCGCCACTTCCACTTCTTCGGGGTACACCTTCTCCCCACCTGTGTTGATGCAGACCGAACCGCGTCCGAGCAGTCGCACCGTCCCGTCGGCGTCGATCTCGGCGTAGTCGCCCGGAACCGAGTAACGAACTCCGTCGATGACCGGAAAGGTTCGGGCGGTCTTGTCCGGATCTCCGAAGTAGCCCTCGGGCATGGAACCCGACGCCGCCAGGACTCCGGCCCGTCCCGATCCGAAGGGGATCACCTCCCAGGTGGTCTCGTCGAAGAGCACCGTGTTCGGCGTGGCCACGAAGTTGGCAGTGTCGACGGGGTCCTGCCCGGGCATGGTCATGGCCACCGCGAACGGCCCTCCTTCGGATGCACCGATCATGTCGAGAACCACCGCCGAAGGAGCGCGACTCATGAGGGCACGCTTCATCTGGCTCGACAGAGTCGCACCGGTGGAGACGATCCGCGTCAGCGACGAGAGGTCGTACGGGGTGCCCGCACTTTCGGCCCGTTCGATTTCGGCAACGATGGGTCGCGCGAAGGCATCACCAACGATCGAAACCTGGCTCACACGTTCGCGTTCGACCAGTCGCAAGAGTTCGACCGGATCGAATCGACGACTGCCGAGCAGCACCACCGTGCCACCGAGCACGAATGTGGAAAAGGCCAAGAACATGGCCGTTCCGTGCATGAGCGGCGGAGCGGTCATGTTCACCGGTCCGCGTCCGGCCGCCTTCAAATCCACCGCGACCTTGGCGACTTCTTCGGGAGTCTCCGGCACCGGCAAACCGATCGAGGCGTACCCCGTGAATGCCAGAGCACCGAACAATCCGCGATGACTCCAAACGACACCTTTGGGAAGACCAGTTGTGCCACCGGTGTAGAGCAACAGCGAGTCTCCGCCCGAACGAGCAATGGGCGCGGCCGGCGCACTGGCAGTCAGCACTTCTTCGTACGGCAATGCTCCGTCGAGCAGCGGTCGGCCATCGCCGGAATCCACCTGCAGGAGTAGTCGTAGCCCCGGAAGACGGGCGCGAGCCTCGTCGACCACCTCGGCGAAGGATGAATGGAAGACCAACGCACTCGCACCCGCATCGGCCAGGACGTGGACGATCTCGGGAGCCTTGTAGCGATAGTTGACATTGACGGTGCTGGCACGAACCTTGAACGACGCAAATGCCGATTCCAGATACTCCGGACAGTTGTACAGCAACTGGCCGACCTTGGCATCGAGTCCGATCCCGTGATGCGCCAACACCGCGGCCAATTGCGAGGCTCGTCCGTCCAACTCTCTCCAGGTGATGCGATGATCACCGATCACCACGGCCACGTGATCGGGCTGCGCGGCGGCCAGGGCCTCCCACAGGGTCGCCCAACTCTCGTCGACCACGTCAGCCTTCGGGAACGAGATATGGCGCCACTACATCCAAGGAGCGGCCGTCCTTGCGCAGTCCTTCGATGATGGCGTCGTCGATATGACGATGGATCAATCGCATTCGAGCCTCTTGATACAGACCGAACGACACACCCTTCTTGGCCCTCTTGGCGGTCATCTTCAGGCCCAGTTGCACCTTGGGAAGGTTCTCCATGTCCTGTTCGAAAACCGCGGCCAGACCACCCATCCCCTCGGCCTCGTGCCAGGACTGCTCGCGCTGCAACCGTTGAATCGGCGCCGGTCGCGGGCGTTCTTGGCCCTCGGGCACGGGCATCATCCGCACGACATCCATGTAGCAGGTGTCCGGAGTCGGCCCCGGTCTCCATCGGTACACGAGCGACTGACCGATCCCGGCCCACGGAGCAAAGGCCGGGAACAAGTGGTACAGGTGGGCGTCCAGCATTTCCGTGTCCGAGACCGCCGAGAGATCCACACCGAAGAGCGGCCCCATGAAGGACCGGAACACCTCGGCCACGACCTCGCGCGCACTCTTGCCATCGGGAACTTCCACCGAACCTCGGGTCGAACGGGCCGAGAATTCGAGATAGGCGTCGGCAACCTGTTGTTCGGTCAGATTGCCCAGGTGAGGACTCTGGATTCCGAACCCGTTGACGAAGCGGGTGACGAACGGTGACTCCGGCCAGATCGAGTATTCGCTGTTGGCGTCGCCAGCGAACTCGAGAATCTGGGGATGCGTCGCAATCACGTGATAGCCCTCGGCGAAGGCCTCCATGCACACTTTCCAATTGGCCGAGACCTCCTTGACCGCATGGAATGCTTTGTAGCGCTTCTCCATTCCGAAGTCGCGGCCGAAGTGCTCCACCAACTTGCTGGCCACTTCGTTGAACGGCTTGGCCTCGGGGTCGAGATTGACGAAGACGAATCCGCACCATTCGGCGACCTGCGCCTGAGGAAGGCAGGAGTCCGGCTGTTGCCAGACCTGAGGAAAATCCCATTCGGCCGGGAGTTCGGTGAGATTGCCGTCCAGATCCCAACGCCATCCATGAAAAGGACAACGGAACGATGCGACGCGTCCGTCATCGGTACGCAACTTCGTGCCTCGGTGGAGACAGGAGTTGTGGAACGCCTTGATCGACCCGTCCTTGGTCCGTACGACGATGACGGACTGGTCGGCCACGTCGTACACGACGTGATCACCCGGTTGTGCCACCTCGTCGATCGTGCAGGCCATCTGCCAGGTCTTGGTCCACATGTACTCGTTCTCGAGAGCGGCGAACTCGTGCGACGTATAGCGCGATTTCAGGATGTCCACCGTCCCCTGTGGGGCATAGGAATGGTCCCGCAGCGACTCCGGCACCCGACGGGTGTCGGCTACGAGCAGATCCTGGACACTCGGTCCGCGACTGCGGGCGGCACCGATGGATTCGCCACCTCCGGCATCGCCACTGTGCGAATCGATGATGGTCGTCATGACGTCCCTCCCCCCGATTCGAAGAGCTGGCGAGCGGTGACGTAGTCGGCCTTGCCATTCGGGGCCCGTGGCACGGTGGCCACGAACACCAATTCCTTGGGGACTTTGTAGCTGGACAGTTTCGTCTTGGTGTAAGCGATCACCTCGTCGCCGGAGGGAGTCGACTGACCGGCCGCCGTCGAGGCCACGCCCACGACCCGGCTTCCGTACTTCTCGTCGGGAATGCCGAAGATCAGACAGTCGGCCACCGCACCGTGGGTCTTGACGGCTTCCTCCACCTCTTCGGGGAAGACCTTCTCTCCGGCGGTATTGATGCAGTTCGATCCGCGGCCGAGAAGGTTGATGGTTCCGTCGGCTTCGACGGTCGCCATGTCACCCGGGAACGAATACCTGACACCGTCGATTTCACGGAACGTGCGCGCCGACTTCTCCGGATCCTTGTAGTAACCCAAGGGAACGTTCGGTCCGCTGACTCCGACCATGCCCACCACACCCGATCCTGCGGCGACCTCGGTGTCGTCGGGTCCGAACACTTTGGTGTTGGGCATGGCCCCGAATTTGGCGGTGGTGTTCACATTGTCCTTGGTGGCCATGGTCTGGGCCATGCCACCTTCGCTGGAGCCCAGGATGTCCATCACGATGGCGCCCGGCATGTGCTCGAAGATCCCCGCCTTCACCTCGGCCGAGAACATTGCTCCGGTCGAGATGATGGTCGTGACCGACGAAGCGTCATAGGCAGTGGTAGCAGCCTTCTCCCGCAGGGCGTTCATCATCGGGCGGGCGAAGGCGTCACCGACGATCACCAGTGAGCCGACCCGATGCTTCTCGATGGCCCGGAACATTTCGTGGGCATCGAAGGACCGACCTTCGAGCAGGACCACCTTTCCGGCCATCAAGTGCGGAAGCAGAGCACCCAACCAAACGCCGGTGCCGTGCATCAACGGACAGGCCGGAATCGCCACCGGTTGCCCGACCGCGGCGTGCAACCCCTTGGCCGTGGCGTTGACTTCGGCAACCGAGGTGAATGGACCACGGCCCATCGGTCCGGTGTAGAAGGCCAGGAACCCTTCGGTGAAAGTACCTGTCGAATACATGACACCCTTGGGCATTCCGGTGGTGCCACCCGTGTAGAGCATGTACAAGTCGTCGACCGCCCGGGCCTGGCGGGCTGCCGGTTGATGGCTCGCGATGGTCTCGTTCCACGAGCGCGCGCCGGCGACCCCGGCAGTCGGGCCGTCGGCCACTTCGATCAGCAACTTCAGTTTGGGAAGTCGGTCCTTGATCCGTCCGATGCGATCGCCGAGGCTGGCATGGAAGACCACCGCCTCGCAATCGGAGTTGTCGAGCAGGTACCAGAGTTCGTCGTCGAGATACCGGTAGTTGACGTTCACCGGCGTGATCCGCGACTTGAAAGCCGCGTACTGGGTGACGAGGTACTCCGGGCAGTTGTACATGAACATGCCCACCTTCGAGCCGACCCCGAGTCCGGACACCGCAAAGGCCGAAGCCAGGCGAGCCGCCGAATCGTCGTAGTCGCCCCAGGTGACGTCTCGATCACCGTAGGAAATGGCCACCGCCTGCGGCATCGAGTCGGCATGTGCCTCGAAGATGTCGGCGAACGTCAACATATTCCCCCTCTTTCTCGTCGCTGCCTGGGAGCGTAGTTCGGTGCTGGACGAAAGTGGTCACCGGGTCAATAATGAACTCATGACGGCACTCGACCCTCGGCCCGCCCGCTCTCCCGGTGTCACCTATCAGGAACTTCTGGACTCCGACACGCATCCGGTCCCCGCGGTATTGCGGCTCGAGTCGCCACGATTCCTGGGCGACCAAGACGTTCCGATCGACCGCTACATCTCCCGCGAGTGGCACGAGTTGGAACGGGAACACCTCTGGTTGCGCGTCTGGCAGTTCGCCTGCCGCGAGGAGCAGATCCCCGAACCGGGAGACCATCTGGTCTACGAGATCAGCAATCTTTCCTTCATCATCGTGCGTCAGGTGGACGGATCGATCAAGGCGTTCCCGAATGCCTGCCTCCATCGCGGCCGTCGCCTCAAGGACTACGACGGGCATTGTTCGGAGATCCGGTGCGCCTTCCATGGATTCGCCTGGGCCCTGGATGGTCGGTTGGCCGATGTGCCTGCTGGCTGGGACTTCCCCCACGTCGAGGAGCGACGCCACGAAGACTTCATGTTGCCGGAATGCCAAGTCGGCACCTGGGCCGGATTCGTCTTCATCAATCCGGATCCGGACTGCGAACCGCTCGCCGATTTCATCGGAACCCTCGACGAGCAGTTCGCCGTCTGGAACTTGGCCGATCGGTACATCGAAGCCCACGTCACCAAGATCATCGGCGCCAATTG
Organism: Ilumatobacteraceae bacterium; assembly: GCA_049444115.1. Taxonomy (GTDB): domain Bacteria; phylum Actinomycetota; class Acidimicrobiia; order Acidimicrobiales; family Ilumatobacteraceae; genus Casp-actino8. The sequence goes on from JBMTPW010000019.1 coordinate 11,407, forward strand.
GAAGATCGCTCAGGAAGCGTTTTGCGAGGCCTACCACGTCAATGCCACGCACCCGCAGATTCTCTATTACCTGGGCGACACCAATTCCCAGGTCGACATCTGGGACAACGTCGCCCGAGTCATCACTCCAGCGCTCACTCCGAGTCCGTTGCTGTGGTACGAGGTGTCCGACGACGAGATGATGAAATCCATGCTCGACGTTCGCGTCGATCAGGTGAGTCCGATCGCCGTGCCGAATGGAGCATCGGCTCGGGCCATCGGAGCGGCCGGAGCCCGGGAACGGTGGCGGGCCGTTGTCGGCGATCGCGTCGACTCCATGAGCGATGCCGAATTCATGGACAGCATCGACTACACGCTGTTCCCCAACTTCCACCCGTGGGGCGCCTTCAACCGGATCGTGTATCGATTCCGTCCCAACGGCGACGACCACCGCTCATCGATCATGGAAGTCATGTTCCTCGCGCCATTCACGGGTGAGCGCCCCGCGCCGGCCGAACGACGCGATCTCACCATCGACGAGCCGTGGACCAACGCCCCCGAGCTGGGCATGCTGGCCAAAGTATTCGACCAGGACGTCTTCAACATGTCGAAGGTGCAGTTGGGCCTGGAAACCACCTTCAAACCCGGAGTCACTCTCTCCAATTACCAGGAGGCCAAAGTTCGGTGGCTCCACCAGAAGTTCGACGAGTGGATACCGAGGAGTTCCTGATGCGCGGCATCATTCATCCCTTCAGCAAGGCCCTCTACGAACAGGACGGCCAGGGCAACATCAGGGTCAGAAAGGACGGCCGCTGGGGTGTCTTTGCCGTCGACGGTCGCCACCTGGAAGGGGAGATTCGCGAATGCGATCCCCAGATGTGCGGCTGGGTCGGTGGACCGCAGATCGCCAACCATCGGCTGGCGCAGGCTCCGATCGACCGGTGAGCATCTCGGTCCAGGTCGTCACCGGCGGACACCCGTTCGAGGCGGAAGCCTTTTTCGAAATCTTCGACTCGTTGGAGGACATCGAGTGGTCCGGTGTTCGAACGCCGTCGGTCGGCAGCGACGTCATCGTCTTCTACGACATGCCGGGACTTCGATTCACCGGCACCGAGCCGCCGGTCGAGTTCTCCCATCCCTCCGACGAGGTGCTCGAAGTCTTCGACCGACTGCGACGGACCGGGACCGGAATGGTCTTCATGCATCATGCGGTGGCCAGTTGGCCGACCTGGGAAGGGTTCGCCGAGATGGTCGGCGCGCGCTTCCACTATCAGCCGGGAGCTCTGCGTGGCATCCACTATCCCGACTCCGGGTACCTCTTCGACGTCCGCCACACGGTGCACGTACTCGACCCGCATCATCCGATCTGTGCCGGCCTTCCGCCGACCTTCGAGATCACCGACGAGCTCTATTGCTTTCCAGTTCTCGAAGACTCGGTGGAACCGCTCTTGCGAACCGGCTTCCCCGTCGACGATGCGTCGCACTTCCATTCCGCCGACTTGGCCATCCGTGGCCGACGAAACGCGAATGAGGGATGGAGTCATCCGCCCGGGAGCGACCTCCTCGGGTGGGTGAAGAAGGCCGGGAATTCACCCTTGGCGTATCTGCAGTTCGGTGACGGACCGGTCACCTATGCCGATCCGAACTTCAGGCTCGTGTTGGCGAACGCCATTCGCTGGGCGGCCTCCGCAGAGAACCGGTCCGGACCGACCTGACCTGGAACGGCCGATCAGGTCCAGGAGTCCCAGCGGATGAACTTCTCGGCAGGGACGCGCTTGGCAACCTTGAAATCCGTACCAATCGTGTAGGCCACCGGGAAAAGACCGGCCTGGGTGTACTGATCGAAGGGGATACCGAGCAGTTCGGCCGCTTCGCGCTCGTGGGGAAGATGCAGGGTCGTCCATGCCGAACCGAGTCCGCGTTCGCGCAAGGCAAGCATGAAGCTCCAAACAGCTGGCAACAGTGAACCCCAGGACGAGGCCTGCTGGAAGGCTGGGGTTCCCACATCGAGTCGACCAGCAATGAGCGGAATGAGCAGGACCGGAACCTGATCGAGGACATCGGCGAGGTAGGTGGCCGAATCGAGGATCCGTTCACCCTGGTCGTCTCGTTTCGGTCGATTCGGGTCATTGATATAGGGATAGAAATTGGCCCGGTACATGTCGGCCAAGGCCTTCTTCTTGGCCGGGTCTTCGACGAACAACCATCGCCATCCCTGCATGTTCGATCCGGTCGGAGCCTGATGAGCGATCTCCACGCACTCGACCAGAACGTCACGCGGGACGGGCCGATTCAGGTCCAGGCGCTTGCGGACCGAACGGGTCGTGGTGAGGACTTGATCAGCGGTCAGTCCGAGGTTCTTGCTCATGTGGTGATCCTCTCTGCGGATAATCGAATTCCCAATTCGTGGCGACCAGTGGGCGAACCGGTCACCCGTTCTTGGCCCGGTCGGCCATCCATTCGGTCGTTGCCCTACCCATCTTGGCCCCGTCGTACCCGATGCGTTGGGTCGGAGTGACCTTCAGAATGACACGCCGCGGCGAATCCAGGAAATCGAAGAAGGCGTCGCTGCGGGCGTTGCGACCGCCCATGATGGCATCGGCGAGTTCGCGGTAGAACCAGTCCTTGGTCGCGCGATCGTCGAGGATTTCACAGGTTCCCTTCCAGGTCACCGCTTTGTTGCGGGGAAGCGGGGACCCGGTCGACGTCACCACCACGCAGACGCGTGGATCCCGGCGGACAGCGGAAATCCGCGCACGTTGCGACGATGCCGTGAGCCAGAAGCAGCCGCGGCGCCAGACGTACGACATGATCACCCCGACCGGCCAGCCCTCCTTGTTGGACCAGATGAACGTGCATTCGTTGTGGGCGAGGAGAAGTTCCTCTTCGACGTCGTCGTCGAGTCCATAGACGGTCACGTCCTCGTAGTTCTCGGGATGATCGGGCACGGCGTGTCTCCTTTGGGCACTCAGACGTCTGGAACGGGGCGAGGGGTGAACTGTCCGGTATTGGCCGTCACTCCCCCGTCGACCGGAACCACGGCACCGGTGATGAAGCTGGCCTCTGCAGAAGCGAGGAAGACGATGACGGCGGCGATCTCGTCGGCCTGCCCCCACCGCTGCAAGGGAATCGAACGACGCAGTCCCTCGTACGCGGACGGCATCGCCGCCAGACCCCGAGTCATACCGGTTTCGGTCGGACCCGGACACACGATGTTGACCGTGATGCGATCGGCGCCGAGGTCGACTGCGGCGGCCCTGCCCAGGTTGATGGCTGCCGCTTTGGCCGTGTTGTACGGCCACATGTGCGGGTCGGCTCCGATTCCCGATGTCGAGGCGGTGATCACGATGCGGCCACCACCGCGACGACGCAGAGCCGGCACGGTTGCTCGGATTCCGAGGAGAACCGCTCGCACATTGACCTCCAAAGTGCGGTCGAAGACCTCGATGGGCAGGTTCACGATGTCACCGCTCGCCGGCATTCCGGCGTTCAGCACCACGGCGTCGAGACCTCCGAACACCGAAACCGCGCGGACGACGGCTTCATCGTTGGTCGACACGTCGGTCACATCGCCTGCCACCACTTCGACGAC
>JBMTPW010000020.1:0-13745 GCA_049444115.1 Ilumatobacteraceae bacterium
GGTGTGATGATTCGGCCGCGATTGGTGTAATCCTCCGGGTTGGCCGAGGCCACCAGCATCACGTCCAAAGGCAACCGGATCTTGTAGCCGCGCACCTGAACGTCGCGCTCCTCCAGAATGTTGAGCAATCCCACCTGGATGCGTTCGGAGAGATCGGGCAGTTCATTGATGGCGAAAATGCCCCGGTTGGTGCGCGGCACCAGCCCGTAGTGAAGAGTCAACTCGTCACTGAGATACCGACCTTCGGCCACCCGAATGGGGTCCACCTCACCGATGAGATCGGCGATCGACGTATCTGGAGTGGCCAACTTCTCCCCGAACCGGTCGTCGCGGTGCACCCAGGCCACCGGGGTGTCCTCCCCGAGATCGGCCACCAGGTCTCGGGCGAATTTGGACACGGGTTCATAGGGATCGTCGTGGATCTCGCTCCCAGCGACGATCGGCATCCACTCGTCGAGAAGCCCGGTGAGGCTGCGGATCATACGGGTCTTGGCCTGACCACGCTCTCCCAGGAAGATGACGTCGTGTCCGGCCAGGACGGCGTTCTCCAATTGCGGCATGACGGTTTCCTCGTACCCGAGCACCCCTTCGAACAACGGCTCCTTGGCCATGATCTTGGCCACCGCGTTGCGGCGCATTTCTTCCTTCACCGGTCGCGATACCCATCCCGAGGCTCGAAGTTCACGAATGGTTGCCGGGGAGGGAGGAGGTGTCGCAGACATACCTCGACAGTATCGCCAGACGTCGAGAGACGGCACGGCGGAGCAATTCCCCCACTACCGTTTGCCCTGTGACGCCGGAAGAGAGTTGGACAGCGCTCGATCTCTCCGGTCGATGGAAGGTCATCCGCGCCACCGACGACATCTTGCGCACTGGTGTCGGTCTCGATACCGACGACCTGGACTGGCCCACGCTGGCTGTTCCCGGTCATTGGCAAACCGATCCGGCTTTCGCCAACGATCACGGCCCGCTGCTCTACCGCCGACGGTTCGATCTGCCCGTGGAACCAGGTGATCCATCCTCCAGTGACGGAGATGGACAACGCATCTTCGTCGTCGTGGATGGTCTCTTCTATCAAGGAGACGTCTGGCTCGACGGCGCCTATCTCGGGGATCCGGAGGGTTACTTCATTCCCCATGCGTACGACGTCACGGCACTCTCTCGATTGGATACGGCCCATGTCTTGGCCATCGGCGTTTCCTGTTCACCACAACACGGTGCCAAGCGCAACATCACCGGCGCCTTCCAAGACGGTGACTGCGTCGATTCGTCCTTCAATCCGGGAGGCATCTGGCGCGGAGTGCGCATCGAACGAACCGGTCCGGTTCGGATCGACGCACTGCGGGTCCTCTGTCGCGATGCCAACGAGATCTCCGCGAACGTTCGTTTGTCGGCGCGACTCGACAGCATCGCCGAACGTCCGGTGCGTATCGTCACCTACCGCGACGGCTCGGTCATCGATGAACAGGAGCGATCGCTGGCGCGTGGCCTGAACGAGGTGAACTGGGACGTCGACATCGACGAACCGCGCCTGTGGTGGCCCTGGAACCTCGGGGACCAACACATGTACGACATCACCGTGGAGGTGATCTGCGATGGATCCGTGAGTCATTCGGTCCGTCGACGCACCGGACTGCGAGAGGTCGCCGTACAGGATTGGATCTTCTCCATCAACGGTGAGCGGCTCTTCGTGAAGGGCGCCAATCTGGCGCCCACACGGGCCGAATTGGCCCGGGCCACCCCCGAAGAACTGCGACGCGACGTGGAGTTGGCCCGAGACGCCGGCTTGGATCTGATTCGGCTCCGCGGTCACATTTCCCGACCCGAGCTCTACGAGGCCGCCGACGATCTCGGCATGCTCATCTGGCAGGACTTTCCACTGTCGCATCGCTATGCCCGCCACGTGCGTCGACAAGCGGTCCGTCAGGCCAGGGCCGCAGTCAGCCTGCTCGGGCATCATCCCTCGATCGTCACCTGGTGCGCTCACAACGAACCGGTGGCATCGGCCTCCACCGGTGAATCCACCGTGCTCGACACCGTCGCGTTCGTGGGACGACACCAACTGCCGTCGTGGAACAAGTCCATTCTCGACCTGTGGGTGAAGCGAGCCTTCGAACAGGCCGATGACACCCGCCCCTGCATCGCCCACAGCGGCGTTCTTCCCCATCTGCCACAACTCGACGGGACCGATTCCCATCTCTATCTCGGCTGGTATCGGGGAACGATCGGTGATCTCGATCACCTGGCGGCCCGGCTTCCACGCTTGTTCCGCTTCGTGGGTGAGTTCGGAGCACAGGCAGTTCCTGATTCCGATGACTTCGTCGAAAGGGAATCCTGGCCGAATCTGGATTGGGATCATCTCGAACGACATCATGGACTCACCTGGAACGTGATGCGCCATTGGGTGCCGCCGCAACGCTTCGCCACCTACGAGGAGTGGCGCCTGGCCACCCAGATGTACCAAGCCGAGTTGATCAAGCATCACGTCGAGCGATTGCGAACCTTGAAGTACCGTCCCACCGGCGGCTTCAACGTCCAGTCCCTCAACGAATCGATGCCCTTGATCTCGTACGGTGTGCTCGACCACCAGCGGGTTCCGAAGTTGTCCTACACGGCCCTCGCCGAAGCCTGCCGACCGGTCATCGTGGTGGCCACACCGCTTCCTCCGGTCCTCGTCGAAGGTTCGGCGCTCCATCTGGACATCCACGTCGTGAGCGACAAGCGCGAGGAACTGTCCGATGCCGTGGTGACTGCCGTCGTGACCACGGCTGCGGACCAGAAGGAATGGCGCTGGGGTGGGGACATCCCCGCCGACGAATGCACCCGCGTGGGCGGCATCGACATCGTCGTACCATCAGGAGCAACCGACATCACCGTGGACCTGACTCTGGAATGCGATGGCGTGGTGGCCACCAACCGCTATCGATCAACCGTGTCTGCCTGAGACGTCGGATTTCATTTGGGAAACGCGTCCCTCAACTCAGTCGAGCGATGTCCTTGCGGTTCGTGATCTTGGCCTTGCGATAGTCCTTGTTCATCACGGCGATCACGTCGATGGAGATCTCCTTGGGGCACGCCGCCTCGCACTCACCATGGTTGGTACACGAACCGAAGTATTCATCCATGGTTTCGACCATGGCCTCGGTGCGCTTGAAACGTTCGGCTTGTCCCTGCGGCAGTCGGTTGAGGTGGGCGATCTTGGCACCGGTGAACAAGTTGGCCGCACCGTTGGGACATGCAGCCACACAGGCCCCGCATCCGATGCATTCGGCCGAATCCATGGCCGCATCGGCCACGGGCTTGGGAATCGGTATCAGGTTGGCGTCGGGTGCGCCACCGGTCGGAGCGGTGATGAAGCCCCCGGACTCGATGATGCGGTCGAAGGCCGACCGGTCCACCATCAGGTCCTTGATGATGGGGAACGCCGAAGCCCGCCACGGTTCGATGACGATCTCGTCGCCACTCTTGAACTTGCGCATGTGCAACTGGCAGGTGGCGGTTCCGCGCTGCGGTCCGTGCGCCTGGCCGTTGATCATCAGCGAACACGTGCCGCAGATTCCCTCACGGCAGTCGTGGTCGAAGACCACCGGCATCTCGTTGCGGGCGATGAGGTTCTCATTGAGAACGTCCAACATCTCCAGGAACGACGCCTCGTCGCTGATTTCGTCGATCACATAGTTCTCGAATCGACCGGAATCGTTCGGACCCGGCTGACGCCAGATCTTCAACTTCAGGTTCTTCAGATGGTTGCTCACTTGTAACTCCGGGTCGCGAGGTGAATGGCTTCGAAGGTCAGGTTCTCGGTGTGTCGCACCGACTTGGTCGGATCCCCGGTCCACTCCCAGGCAGCCACGTGGGCGAAGTCCTGGTCGTTTCGCAAGGCCTCACCGTCATCGGTCTGGAATTCGGCTCGGAAGTGGCCACCGCAACTCTCGTTGCGCTCCAGGGCATCACGACACATCAACATGCCGAGCTGGAAGAAGTCATCGACCCGACCGGCCTTCTCGAGAGTTTGATTGAGACTCTCGGAGTCACCGGTGACTCGCAGATCCTTGCAGAACTCCTCGTAGAGGGCCGGCAATTCCGACAACGCCTTCTCCAGTCCCTGCTGAGTTCGCTCCATCCCGCAGTAGTCCCAGATGATCCGGCCGAGTTCGCGATGGAAGTAGTCCGGTGAACGAGTGCCCTTGATGTCCAAGTATCCATCGAAGCGCTGACGAGCCTGATTCTCGGCTTCCTTGAAGGCCGGGTGATCGGTACCAGGGATGGGCTTGTTCAGCATCGGTGCCAAGTAGTTGCCGATGGTGTAGGGAAGCACGAAGTATCCGTCGGCCAGACCCTGCATCAGAGCCGAGGCTCCGAGTCGGTTGGCTCCGTGATCGGAGAAGTTGGCTTCACCAGCGGCGTACAGACCGGGAATGGTGGTCATCAATTCGTAGTCCACCCACAAACCGCCCATGGTGTAGTGGGAGGCCGGATAGATGCGCATCGGAACGTCGTAGGGATTCTCGCCGGCGATGCGCTCGTACATCTCGAAGAGGTTGCCGTAACGCTCCTCCACCACCGGCTTCCCGAGACGCTTGATGGCGTCGCTGAAATCGAGATACACGCCGTTCTTCAAGGGACCGACGCCACGTCCGGAATCGACGGCCCGCTTGGCGGCACGCGACGAGATGTCGCGGGGCGCCAGGTTGCCATAACTCGGATACAGACGCTCCAGGATGTAATCCCGTTCGGATTCCGGAATCCGATCCGCCGGACGATTCTCGTCGGGATTGGCCGGCACCCACACCCGACCGTCGTTGCGCAGCGACTCCGACATCAAGGTGAGTTTCGACTGGGTCGGATCACTCTGGGGAATGCACGTGGGGTGGATCTGCGTGTAGCACGGGTTGGCGAAAAGTGCGCCCTTGCGGTGCGCCCGCCAGGCGGCCGTGACATTGCAGGCCATGGCATTGGTCGACAAGAAGAAGACGTTGCCGTATCCACCGGTGGCCATCACCACGGCATGGGCCGCATGCGACACCACCTCGCCGTTGATCAGGTCGCGGGTGACGATGCCGGCACACCGTCCGTCGACGGTGACCACGTCCACCAACTCGGTGCGATTGAACAAGCGCACGTTGCCGAGGCCGATCTGACGCGCCAGCTGCTGATAGGCGCCGAGCAACAACTGCTGTCCGGTCTGGCCGCGCGCGTAGAAGGTGCGACTCACCTGAGCGCCACCGAAGGAACGATTGTCGAGGAGACCGCCGTACTCACGGGCAAAGGGAACACCCTGAGCGACCATCTGGTCGATGATGTTCACCGACACTTCGGCCAAGCGATAGACGTTTCCCTCTCGGGAACGGAAGTCACCGCCCTTGATGGTGTCGTAGAACAGACGATGCACGCTGTCACCGTCGCCCTGGTAGTTCTTGGCGGCGTTGATACCGCCCTGGGCGGCAATGCTGTGGGCCCGTCGTGGCGAATCGTGGAACGTGAAGGCATCCACCTGATAGCCGAGCTCGGCGAGTGTCGCCGCGGCCGATGCTCCGGCCAGCCCGGTCCCGACCACGATGACCTTGAACTTGCGCTTGTTACCGGGAGCCACCAACTTGACGTCGGCTTTGTAGTTGCTCCATTTGTCTCCCACCGCACCGGCGGGGATCTTCGAGTCGAGGGTGATCGTCATCATGTCTCCTTGGGATCTGCTCAGCCGACGATTCCGGCCATGACGGCGATGGGGAACGACACGTTGCCCACCACGATGATCGAAGCGAAGCCGGTGGCGATCGCTCGACGCCACTTGTTGAAGCGGGGGTTGTTCCAACCGATGGACTGGAAGAGGCTCCACACTCCGTGGAACAGGTGGATACCAAGGGCGATATTGGCTGCGATGTAGAAAATGGCCACCGGTACCCGCTCGAAACTGGCGACCACGCTGCCGTAGACGTCTTTCAGACCGTCTGCGTCCTTGGTACCGACGTAGTCGTTGACGGTTCCGAAGGTGAGATCCATCAGGTGCCAGATCACGAACAACAGGACCACGATGCCGGTCATGCGCATGGTGCGACTGGCGAAACTGGCGATCTGGTAGTCGCGTTCGCTCTGGTACTTGACCGGCCGTGCCCGACGATTGAGAACCGTCAGCGAATACGCCGCGTGGATGTGGAGGAACACCATGGCGATGAGCCCGGCCCGCAACAGCCACAGGGTGCCCTTCTCGGGAAGCAACGGATAGAGCAGCTTCTCCAGGAAGTGGGCGTACTCGTTCAGGTCCGAGGGACCGAAGTACATCTTCAGGTTGCCCACCATATGGAAGAACACGAATCCCAAAAGGGCGATACCACTGATCGCCATGGCGTACTTCTTGCCCGTGGCGGTGCGGTAGATGTCGAGCAGGAACGGCCTCCGCCGACGTGCTGCGCGCCCCACCGCAGTTCCGGTGACCGGACTGCGCTTCATGACGGATTGAGCCATAACGAGTGTGCCTTTCGCCTGAGCCGTCCAACGGCCGGGAAACCGAGAGAACGCTAGTCCTCGGACGATGATCGGGCTGAAATCCTTCCGGCAGGAATCACCGCCTCCGAACATTCGACGCTTGGTCAGGTGTCACTCCGTCAGCCCCGAGCATTTACACTCTGGCAGCGGCGGCTCATCTGCCGGCTGCGAACCGCTCGGAGCCCGACGACCGGGCCACTCCACGCTCGAAAGGTTGCTCGCCATGGATCAGATCCCGTATCTGGCCGGTTTCTCCGCTCTCGCCGCCCTGGTTCTGGCCGGCTCGTTCTACCGCTCGGTGGCGGCCGAGTCTCCTGGAAACGACCGCATGGTGTTCCTGATGACCGAGATCCAAACAGGAGCCCGGGCGTTCTTGCGCAAGGAATACTCCTGGGTGGCGGTCTTCGTGGCAGTCCTGGCAGGCGTGCTGGCCGTGGCCATCACCCCCCTGGCCGCCATCACCTGCATCGCCGGAGCTGCACTCTCGGCTGGGGCCGGCTATGTAGGAATGACCGTGGCCACCATGGCCAATGCCCGCACCACCGAGGCGGCTCGATCCGGACCCGCCAAGGCTCTCTCGGTGGCCTTTCGCGGCGGAGCGGTCATGGGCTTCTCGGTGGCGGGACTGGCCCTTCTCGGACTGACCGCCACCTACGTCGTGTTCGTCACCTGGTTGGAAGTGGACGACGCCTTCGAAGTGGTCACGGCATTCGGCTTGGGGGCATCCTCGATTGCACTCTTCTCCCGGGTCGGCGGAGGGATCTACACGAAAGCCGCCGATGTGGGGGCGGACCTGGTGGGCAAGGTGGAGGCGGGTATTCCCGAGGACGACCCGCGTAATCCGGCCACCATCGCCGACAATGTCGGCGACAATGTCGGCGACGTCGCCGGCATGGGCGCCGACCTCTTCGAGTCCTACGTCGGATCGATCATCGCGCCCATTTCGCTGGCTGCTTTCGCCGCCGGCATCACCGCCGAGACAGCTGGGGACGCCGGCAACATCGGTTTGCTCGTCTACCCGTTGGCCGTCGCCTTCGTGGGCATGGTGGCATCGATCATCGGATCGTTCTTCGTGCGCGGCGGTGATTCCACCGAATCACACGCGCTCAGCCGGGCTCTCCATCGCGGCACGAACGTGGCCATGGTCCTCACGGTTGCCGCGACCATCGGTGTCTCGCTGTGGATCTTCGAGGACTCCGAGAAGCCCTGGGGGTTGGCCGTGGCCGTGATCGGTGGTCTGCTCGCCGGTTGGGCTCTCGGCAAGACTGCCGAGTACTACACCTCGGACGGATTCGCACCGGTGCGCAAGATCGCCCGTCAATCGGAAACCGGTCCAGCCACGACCGTGCTGAGCGGAATCTCCACCGGCATGGTCTCAGTAGCCGCATCGGTGTTGCTGATCCTCGTCGGTGTCGGCATCGCCTATTGGGGCGGTGAGCAAACTCTTGGCAATGGTGCTGGAGGCGGACTACCCGGAGGCATCTACGGCATCGCCGTAGCCGCCATCGGCATGCTGGCCACCACTGGCATCGTCGTATCGGTGGATGCCTACGGTCCCATCGCCGACAATGCCGGAGGAATCGCCGAGATGTCGCAACTCGACCCATCGGTCCGTCGGGTGACCGACGCTCTCGATTCCCTCGGCAACACCACTGCAGCCATTGCCAAAGGGTTCGCTGTCGGATCGGCTGCTTTGACGGCACTGGCCCTCTTCAAGAGTTTCGAATACGCCGTGACCGAAGCCGGATCGACGCTCAGTCTGAATGTCGGTGATGTCGAGGTCTTCATCGGCCTCTTCATCGGTGCCGGTCTGCCATTCCTGTTCGCTGCTTTGACCATCGACGCCGTCGGGCGTGCCGCCAACACGATGATCGAAGAAGTTCGACGTCAGTTTCGCGAGATTCCCGGTCTGCGTGCCGGCGATCCATCGGCCGTACCCGATTCGGCCCGCTGCGTGGCCATCTCCACCGAGGCATCGCTACGCGAGATGCTGATCCCCGGATCGCTGGCCGTGGTCGTTCCCCTGGTAGTCGGATTCGCGAGCGTCGATGCACTCGGCGGGCTGCTGGCCGGAGCACTGGTCACCGGATTCGCCTTGGCCATCTTCATGGCCAATTCCGGTGGAGCGTGGGACAACGCCAAGAAGTACATCGAAGCCGGCCACCACGGTGGCAAGGGTTCGGATCCCCACAAGGCTGCCGTCGTCGGCGACACGGTGGGTGATCCTTTCAAGGACACGTCGGGACCGGCGATGAACATCCTCATCAAGGTCATGACCATCGTGTCATTGGTCTTCGCCAGCGCCTTCGTCTGACGCGCCCGTCATCGCGCGCGAAAACCCTCGGCGGTCAACACCGCGTCCCAGACCGAGTCGTCCGGAAGACGGAATGCCAAGCGCAACGGTCGACCGGTGTCGTCGGTGAGAATCGGCGAACTCGCCACTTCGAGCGGGCTCGGACCGATCTCTTGGGTGGACCAGCGATGGGAACGATGGGCGGTGAGTTCCGGAATCTCGATCGATCCCTGTTCGGTCTCGATGGTTCCGAGGAGTACACCACGTTGCACGTATCCCGTTTGGGACGCAGATTGCGAACCCGCCGCGATCGGCATCAATGGAGCGTCCGCGTACCACTCCAGATCACTGGCGACCGGAACGACTCGACCGTAGGCCCGTCCGAGTCCCTCGGCAGGATCATCCAATTCGACGGCATAGGTCTCGCTGCCCAATGTCCACTGTTCGAACGGTGCATCGCAGACGAATTCGGCCCAGAAGCTCTCGGCCTTGGCGATCATCGGATCGGCTCGACGGGCAATGTCGAATTCGGCCACGTGCAGCAGAGGTCGATCCCGTGCGAGCAACCCGAAGCAGTACCAGATGTGATTTCCCGGTACGAGTCGATACATCGTCCAGCCGGCAATCGATCCGTCCGGGGCCCACCAGGAAAACACCCACTCCTCGCGCGAGGCCTCCGGATGCACTGCTTCATCGGCAAATCCGAACTCGGGCATCATCGCCACGCAGGTTACGTTTCGCAGCTCGCGAGAGCGGTGACCTGGCAGACTGGGCACATGGCCGAACATTCGGTGCGCTATCTCAGTCTCGATTGGATCGATGCCCTCAGTGCCGCGGTGGCGGCAAGCGACGACATGCGCTCGGTGGCGACCGAGCACACCGTCGGTGTCACCCAGACCGTCACCGGTGGGCCCGAAGGCGATGTCACGTACCACCTCCAGGTCGGTGGAGGGTCGGCATCGTTCGGTCCCGGGCCGGCGAGTCCCGAGGACGTGCGTTTCGTTCAGGACTGGGAAACCGCGGTCGGTGTGGCCACCAACACCTTGAACGCCCAACAGGCATTCATCACCGGTCGCATCCGCCTCACCGGCGATCCGCAGAAACTCTCCGCCAGTACGCCGGTCTTTGCCGCACTCGACGCCATCTTCGCCGAGGTGCGGACCTTCACCGACTACCGCTGAGCGGCCGGGTCACGGAGATTCGACCGTACTTGGGCACCGAGACCGCCAGAGCCAACCCGCACAGTGCCGCAGCCACCACGTAGGGAGCTCCGCGATCCACACCGAGGGTGACATGATCGAACAGCGCACCAGCAAGTGCCGGTCCGGCGACTCGACCAGCGGCGTTCACCCCCTGCTGGAAACCCAATGCCTCGCCTCGCCGCTCATCGGGAACGCTTCCAGCGACCAGGGTCGAAAGATTTGGCGACACCAGCCCCTGCCCAAGGGTGAGGGCCACCAACGCTGGCACCAGCACGACCCAGGACTGGGCCACCGCCAGAGCAATGAAACCGATGACGTTCAGAATCAATCCGGTCTGCATGGACCCAGCGCTTCCGAGAGCACGGTTCACCGGACGGATCAAAGCGACCTGGGACGCGACCAAGGTCAGACCGACGAAGACGAAGACGGCGGCGACTCCCGCTTCGGTGAGCTCGAATCGCTCCCCCATCAGCAACGAGAACGTGGCCTCGAAACCGCTGAAGGCCGTGACGGCCACGAACCCCACGACGGCGAGATCCCATATCCGAACGCTGCGAACCCGTCCCTGCTTCGTGATCGGTCGCGCCGTTCGCGTCTCGGGGACTCTGATCCAGGCCATGACCGCGTTGATCGATGCCAGTGTTCCGGCCACCAGGAAGGGAAGGTGGGTTCCGCCGAGAGCCGCCAGACCACCGAGCGCCGGTCCGATGACGAAACCCACACCGAAGGCGGCGCCGATGAGTCCCAAGAGTCGCGGCCGGTCCTCGACCGGAGCGATATCGGTGACTGCTCCCTGCACCACGGCCACGCTCGCACCCGATGCTCCGTCCAGAATTCGGCCGAGGAACAGAACCCACAGCGCTCCTGCGGCCGCGGTGACGAAGGAGCCCACCGCCGTTCCGATGAGCGAAATCATGATCACTGGTTTGCGTCCGATCCTGTCCGACAGCCGGCCGAGCAGTGGAGCACAGATCAATTGCGCCAACGAGAACGATGCGAAGAGCAATCCGACTTCGAAACCACTGGCTCCGAAACGCTCGGCGTAGCGGCCGAGGATCGGCACCACGATGCCGAAACCCACCAGATCGAGTGCAACCGTGCTCCACAGTGTCACGAAACCCTTGGGTAACGACGTCTTCGTTCTTTGCACCGTGACTCGAATTCCGTCAGCGTCGAACCGAGGTGCCGGACTTGGTGGTTTCCACGATCCAACCCTCGTCGTGGAGAGCGGTTCGTAGCGAATCCGCAGTGACGAAATCCTTGGCGGCGCGGGCCGCGTCCAAGGCCGCAGCCCGGGCCAGAACATCGGCCGGCACCTCGTCGGCCGTCTTCAGGTCCAATCCGAAGACGTTGCAGATCTCCAGTGCCGCCGCTGCCAGTGAGCCAGCATCGTTGCCGTTGGAATCGAGCGCCGCATTGGCGGCTCGAACGGTGTCGAAGAGCAGCGCGGTGGCCGACGGAGTATCGAGATCATCGTCCATCGAAGTACGAAAACGTGCCAGAACCGACGGATCGGTCGTGGCATCGGCGGCGACGCGAGCCGTACGCGCCGCAAAGGCATCCAGACCGGCAAGTGCGTTCGCCGCGGCATCGATGTTGTCTTGACCGACGCGCACCGGACTGCGGTAATGGGTTTGGAGCAGCACCAAGCGGTAGGCCCGGGGGTCGTAACGGTCGACCAGATCCAACAAATTGGCAACGTTGCCGAGACTCTTCGACATCTTCTCGCCTTCGACGTCGACAACGAATCCGTTGTGCATCCAATGGCGGGCGAACTCGCGACCGAGCGCACTCGCCTGTGCCCGTTCGTTCTCGTGGTGCGGGAACTTGAGGTCCATTCCACCGCAATGCAGATCGAAACCTTCACCCAGGAGTTCGAGACTCATCACCACGCACTCGCTGTGCCATCCGGGACGCCCGTCACCCCAGGGCGACGGCCACGAGGGCTCCCCGGGCTTGGTGAACTTCCAGAGCGCGAAGTCGGCGGGATGACGCTTGTTGTCGGCCCCGAACACCTCGCGCTCTCCGGCGCCGGCGACGAGATCATCGATGCTCTGATGGGCGAGCAGGCCGTAATCGGGCACCTGTTCGACGCTGAGATAGACCCCGTCGTCGGTGACGTAGGCCTTGTCGGATGACACCAATTGCCCGATCATGGCCACCATGGAGTCCACGTACTCGGTGGCGTGAGGAACATCGGTCGGGCGGATCACGTTGAGTCGCTCCATCGCCTGGAACCAGACCCGCTCACATTTGTCGGTGATCTCCTGCCACGGCCGGTCCTCGCGTTTGGCCCGATCGATGATCTTGTCGTCGATATCGGTGATGTTCGAGACCAGCCGAACGTTCAATCCGGTCCACTCCAGATAACGACGCAGGATGTCGTAGACCAACGTCGCCCGACCGTGTCCGAGATGCGGCGGTCCGTAGACCGTCGGACCGCAGAGATAGATACCCACCTGTCCGGGAGTGCGCAGTTCGAGCTCGCGCACGCTGGAGGTTGCGGTGTCGTAGAGCCGGAACATGGAAGACGAGCCTACGTCCCCCCGCCCGGTGGTCTCCCTCAACTTCGAGGGAGTCCCTCGAAGCCATCATCTCCGCCTAGCCTTTGCCGTCATGTCCTCGATCCCCGACAAACCGAGCCTCGACGGCATCGAAGCCCACTGGGACGGGATCTGGCGGGAGGAGAAGACCTACACCTTCGACCGCAGCGTCGATCGATCGTCGGTCTATGCGATCGACACGCCCCCGCCCACGGTCAGTGGGTCACTGCACATGGGCCACGTCTTCTCCTACACCCACACCGACACCCTGGCTCGCTACCAGCGCATGTCGGGAAAGTCGGTGTTCTATCCCATGGGCTGGGACGACAATGGTCTGCCCACCGAAAGACGAGTGCAGAACTACTTCGGTGTGCGCTGCGATCCACAGGTTCCGTATCAGCCGGGATTCCAACCTCCCTTCCGCGGCGATCCTCCCAAGGATCACCAACCCATCCCGGTGTCCCGGCCCAACTTCATCGAACTGTGCGAAGAACTGACCCACGAGGACGAGAAAGTCTTCGAGGATTTGTTCCGACGGCTCGGGCTCTCGGTCGATTGGGGGTGTCTCTAGACGACCATCGAGGACCGGGCGCGTCGCGTCAGCCAGCGGGCCTTCCTCCACAATCTGCGGCGCGGCGAGGCCTACTCCCAGGAGGCGCCCACATTGTGGGATGTCGACTTCCAGACTGCGGTGGCCCAAGCCGAACTCGAAGATCGCGAGCGTCCCGGCGCGTACCACACGATCGCCTTCGCGCGAGCCGACGGCGGTGAACCAGTCGTGATCGACACCACGCGTCCGGTGCTGATTGCCGCCTGTGTCGCGCTCGTCGCTCATCCCGACGATCCGCGTTATCAACCCCTCTTCGGCTCGACGGCGATCACCCCGCTGTACGGCATGAAGGTTCCCATCGTCGCCCATCCGTTGGCGCAACCGGACAAGGGAACCGGCATCGCCATGATCTGCACCTTTGGTGATGTCACCGACGTCATCTGGTGGCGCGAACTCGATCTCGAGACCCGAGCCATCATCGGACGCGATGGTCGCATCATCGCCTCGGCTCCCCCGGGTCTGGATTCCGACGAGGGACTCGCGGCCTACTCCGCCATCGCCGGTCTGAAGGTCAATCAAGCCCAGATCGCAGTGATCGACGCGCTGCGTGCCAGCGGGGCACTCCTCGGAGAGCCACGACCCATCACGCATCCGGTCAAGTTCTACGAAAAGGG
>JBMTPW010000021.1:0-13738 GCA_049444115.1 Ilumatobacteraceae bacterium
CTGCAGTCACGACCACATTCGACATCGATTGCGTCACCAAGTGGAGCAAGTTCGATACCACCTGGACCGGAGTGCGGGTGGTCGATCTCTTCCGCATGGCCGGCATCCGACCCGAAGCCACGCACGTCATGGAGCACGCCGAGTTCGGGTACACCACGAACGTCCCCTTGGCCGATATCACCACGGACCAAGCCTTGGTCGCCTATGCCTACGAAGGTGAAGAGATCACTGCGGAACACGGGGGTCCCGTGCGCATCGTGATCCCCCACCTCTATTTCTGGAAGAGCGCCAAATGGTTGCGCGGGTTGGAATTGCGCGACCGCGATGCCCCCGGCTTCTGGGAGCGCAACGGCTACCACATGTACGCCGACCCGTTCCGCGAACAGCGGTTCTGGAACGACTGATTCCGATTCGTCAGCCGTTGATCTTCAGGAACTTGCTGAACTTCTTGCGCGGCTTGTTGTCGGCTGCGATCCGCCGGGCCATCTCGTGGAAGACGACTCCGACCTCGCTCTCGGGAGCGATTGCAGCGATCGGCCGCCCGTCGTCACCGCCTTCACGCAGCATTTGCACCATCGGGATCTGACCGAGCAGCGGTACGTTCAACTCCTCGGCCAATTCCTGTCCGCCACCATGACCGAAAAGCTCGTAACGCTTGCCGTCGTCTCCGGTGAACCACGACATGTTCTCGATCACTCCCTTGACCGGGAGACCGACTTTCGCGGCCATGGCAGCCGAGAGACGAGCCACCTTCTGGGCCGCGGGTTGGGGTGTGGTCACGACCAGCACTTCACCCTTGGGGAGGTATTGGCTGAGACTCAGCGCGATGTCCCCGGTTCCCGGTGGCATGTCGATGAGCAAGAAGTCCGGCTCGTCCCAGAACACATCCGTGAGGAACTGCTCGAGAGCCTTGTGCAGCATCGGACCGCGCCAGACGACGGCCTGGCCTTCGGGCACGAAATAGCCGATGGAGATACAGCGCACTCCGTAGGACTCCGATGGCAAGAGCATGCGGTCGATGACCACTGGTTCGTTGCTGGCGCCCAACATGCGCGGAATCGAATACCCGTAGATGTCGGCATCGAGGATGCCGACCGAATGTCCTTGAGCGGCCAGCGCCACCGCCAGATTGGTGGTGACACTGCTCTTGCCGACTCCACCCTTGCCCGACGAGATGAGCAGTGGTCGCGTCCGGTTCTCCGGATCGGCGAAGGGTATGTGGCGACCTTCGGCGTGGCCATGGGCCGGACCCTGGCCGGCGGTGGACGAGGGGTCGCCGTGCAGGGTTCGGCGCAGGGCTTCGCGCTCGTCGTCGGTCATGACCGTGAAGTCGATGTCGACCTTGGAAACCTCGGGCAGAGATGTGACGGCACCGGTGACCCGTTGGGTGATCTCGTTGCGCAGAGGGCATCCAGCCACGGTGAGGGCCACCTGCACGGTGACGTGGCCCGCGTCGATGGAAACCTGGCGGACCATCCCGAGGTCCACGATGGAACGACGCAATTCGGGATCCTCGACGGGTCGCAGAACTTCGACCACTTGTTCTCGTGTGACGGACATCGGCTCTCCCGTGAATTTCACCATGAAATGGGGCCGTGGGAATTTGCACTACGGCGATAGGTAGAATACCGGCGTGCCCAGATCAGACGCCACGGCGAGCGGGAGTTCCGAGACCAACAAAGGTCACGCGGGCGGGGCGTCGGCTTTCACGGCCTCGGTCACGGCGATCACCAGTGCCTTCGGAGACCCGACACGTCGCGCCATCTACCTCTTCGTTCGTGGACGAACCGACGGAGTGACCGCGGCCGAGGTTGCCACGGAGTTCCGTCTGCATCCCAACGTGGCGCGTCATCATTTGGACAAGTTGGCTGCGGGGAACTACGTGGAAGTCGCGGTGGCCCGTCCGAGCGGAGGTGGAGCCGGGCGTCCATCCAAGAAGTATTCGGCCGCGGCCGATCTTCCCGTCGGCGAGTTTCCGATCCGCAGTGACGATCTGGTTCTCAGCCTGCTCGGCAAGACCTTGGATCTTCTCCCCCATGCCCAGGCCGAAGCCATCGCCGAAGAAGTCGGGCAGGAATACGGTCGGGCCATGGCGACGGCGCTCACCGGCACCGATCTCGCCTCCGGACAGCGAAGTCTGCGTTCGGCCATGCAGGCCGTGGCCGACGCTCTGACCGCCCATGGTTTCGCTGCTCACACCGAGAAGCGCAACGACCAATTGCGCATCATCAACAATCACTGTCCATTCGGTGATGTCGCGCTCGAACATCCCGTGGTGTGTGCCGTCGATCGGGGCATGGTGAAGGGTATGTTGCGGGCTCTCTACGGTGAGGCCGAAGTGTCCACCATGGCCTCGTTGCCCCAGGGAGACACCTTCTGCGCGACCGGGGTCTGAGCGAAGGTCCCTGCGGACGCGGCGATAGCGTCATCAGTGGTGTCGTCACCAGCGACGTCCGAGGAGGAACCAGTGGACATTCGGATCGGTATCACGCAAGCAGCGCGCGAGATCTCGCTCGAGCAGAGCGACGATGAGCGGGATGCCACCAAGTCCAAGGTGGAGGCCGCTCTGTCGGGTGCGGTGGACGTGCTGTGGTTGGTGGACAAGCGCGGCCGGACCGTGGGGGTTGCGGCGGCGAAGATCGCCTATGTGGAGATCGGATCGGTCGAGGGCGATCGTCGGATCGGATTCGGCGGCTGAACCCATCCATGGCGGTTCGTCCGTGGCGGACCGGCGCAACGTGACCTGACCGTGGCCGGTTTTCGGGCAGACTCGTAGTCATGGCAACCCTTGCCGAGTTCCTTCGTCAGCACACCACCCTGACCAAGGAGGATTCGACGCATCTGCAGCACTTGATCGGCGAATGGGGGATGCTGGCCGACCTCTGCTTCGCCGACATGCTGCTCTACGTCCGCCAACCCGACAGTTCGTGGGTGGTCGCCGCCCAGGTTCGCCCGGCCACCGGTCAGACGATCTATCGCTCCGACTTGGTGGGCACACCGGCAACCGACGAGGAGGCGGCCATCCTCGCCGCGGCCCTCGCAGCGGGCCGCATCGGCGAGGGGGAGCTGTCGAAGCAGGAGTCCCTGGACTCGGTGCACCTGTTGGCCATACCGGTGCGGGGAGCGGCTGGCCCGATCGCAGTGTTGTCCCGGGAGTGGTCTGCTCGGGTGAGTCGCCAACCGGGCGACCTGGAGCGCACGTACCTCGGCATCTTCCAG
The DNA here is from genome assembly GCA_049444115.1 of Ilumatobacteraceae bacterium. Classification (GTDB taxonomy): domain Bacteria; phylum Actinomycetota; class Acidimicrobiia; order Acidimicrobiales; family Ilumatobacteraceae; genus Casp-actino8. Next base: position 3,220 of record JBMTPW010000021.1, read on the forward strand.
CGCATCGCGGCCATGATCACGGAGGGATCGTTCCCATTTCCGGGCCGAACTGCAGATCTGAGTGCGGCCCCGCGGGTCGGCGACGGAGCCATCGTCCTGGACGGACGCGGCATCATCGAATACGCGTCTCCCAATGCGGTGTCCGCTCTCCATCGGGTCGGAATCACTTCCAACGTGGTGGGTCAATCGCTGAGTGAACTCGGGTTCGCCGACAGTCCTCTGCGTCAGTCCTTCGAACGACGCGAACCGGTGATCGAGGAATTCGATCAGACGCCCGATGTGACGTTGTTGGTCCGCTGTCTGCCGATTCTCGGCGAGGGTGCGGTGACCGGTGGTTTGATCTTGTTGCGTGACGTCACCGAAGTCCGCCGACGCGACCGCATGTTGCTCTCCAAGGACGCGACCATCCGCGAAATCCATCACCGGGTGAAGAACAACCTGCAAACGATCTCGTCCTTGCTCCGGCTCCAGGCTCGTCGACTCACATCGCCCGAAGCCAAGGCCGCAGTACAGGAAAGCGTGCGTCGCATCCGCACCATTGCACTCGTCCACGAGACGCTGTCGCGTGAACCCGGCGACGATGTGGCCTTCATCGAGATCGTGCGACCCTTGATGCGACTGGCCGAGGAAGGACTGCAGTCACCTGATCGTCCGGTGCGCTTCGTGGTGCAGGGCGACGGAGGGAGACTGCCGGCCACCATCGCCACCCCCTTGTCGGTGGTGTTGACCGAGCTGCTGCAGAACGCCGTCGATCACGGCTTTCCCGAAGGCAGTGACGGCGGGACCGTGTTGGTGCAACTCGGCGGAACCGACGAGGAAATCGAATTGAAGGTGATCAACGACGGACGCGGTCTCGATCCCCATTTCGATCTGGACGGAGCCACTGGTCTCGGCCTGTCGATCGTGCGGACTCTGGTCACCACCGAACTGAACGGGACCATCAGCATGCGATCGGGATCACCGGAAGATTTCGAAGCTGTCGGTCTTCACAACCACCGCCGGGGCGATGGCACCGTTGTGGAACTGCGTCTGCCGCGCTGAGTTCAGGAGACTGCCGACCCGGTCTTGAGTTGCGCTGCGGCTCGGTTACGCGCGGCGATCTGCCGACGGATGTTGCGTCGCTCCTCCTCGGAGGTTCCTCCCCAGATGCCCGAGTCCTGGTTGGTCTCGAGGGCGAACTGCAGGCAACTCACCCGCACCGTGCATTCGGCGCACACCTGCTTGGCCCGGTCGATCTGGAGGAGGGCCTGACCGGTGGTGCCCACCGGAAAGAACAATTCGGGGTCGGTGTCCTTGCAGATGGCTTCGTTGCGCCAGCTGTAATCGGCTGAACCAAGGGCGAGGGCTGAAGCAAGGATCGACACGATGGACTCCGGACGTTTGATGGGGGATCGACTGGTGATGGGAGGCTGAGTGACCAGGGCTGCGGAGACGCAGAACTGGTTTCAGGCAGGAATGAAGGTTGGCAAAGAACTGGCTCAGAGGCAATAGGTCGGCCCCAAATATTTTTTTCACATGCGGAAAGGCCCCAGAACGGGCACTCGGACCCGGCTCGGCCGGGCAGACTTCGGGCATGGATACGCAGGTCATGGCCCACCGCGGGGCTTCGCGGGCCGAGCGGGAGAACACGGTGGCCGCCTTCCGTCGAGCCGCGGTCATGGGTGCCCATGCCGCCGAGCTGGATGTCCGGCGTACGGCCGATGGGGTGTTGGTGGTCCATCACAATCCGGATCTCGGTGACGGGCGGATCATCGGCCACTTGTCGGCATCCGAATTGCCCGCTCACGTTCCCACTCTGGATCAGGCTCTCGATGCCTGTGACCCGATGTGGGTGAACGTGGAGATCAAGAACGATCCGTCGGAAGCCGACTTCGATCCTCTCGACACGATCGCCGATGCCACGCTCGAATGTCTTCGACGGCGCCCCGAAGGAGACGCCCGATGGCTGATCTCGTCCTTTCGTCGCGAGACCGTCGACCGCTGCCGTGCCTTCTACCCGGCAATCGCCACGGCGTGGCTGACGATCGCCGTCTCCGAGGAGGAGTTGGAGCGGACCGTCAGTGACCTGGCGTCGGCCGGACATCGCGCGCTCCATCCATGGGTGGGAGCCCTGACCCAGGCGACTGTGGACACGTGTCATCGGCACGGACTGCAGGTGAACACGTGGACCTGCGACGATCCGGACCGCATCAGGGAACTGATCGCCTGGGGAGTGGATGGGATCTGCACCAACGTTCCCGATGTGGCCCGGAGCGTCCTCGATCAAGGGTGATCTTCGGGAGCGGGCGGAAACAGCAAGCGCGCCGCCTGCGGAACGTGCACGAAATGAAGTCGGCTCGACTCGCCGAGGTAGTCCCCGTCCACCTGGTACGGGAACGGCCGCTGATGTTCGATCAACGCTTCGTGCACCTCTTCGAACACCGCGACGTGGTCGTCCGGTCGGACACCTTCACCGCGGAGGGCACCTGCGAGGGACCCGATGATGGCCGGTGCCGACATGGTGCGGAAGGTGACCACGACGAGTGGTCGATCCAGCCCCGCTGAGGGCGAGAGATCCAACGGACGGTTACCGAGAAACGTGTAGGGATTGGTGTTGAGCACGATGCTGAAGTAGCCGTCGTCCACCGTCCGAGCCGGTTGGTCCGACACCGCTGGCACCGTCACCGTGAAATGCGGATGCCGACGGTCGTAGCCGACGAGCCAAGTGGACAGAGCGGCATAGATGAAGAGCGGATGTCCGGCCCACCGTTTGAGCGAGGCTCGATTCTCCACGGCGCGCACCACGGCGGCGTCGTAGCCGACGCCGGTGTGGAAGCAGAAGAAGCGCCCATTGACGCGTCCGAGGCCGATGGGACGCAAGCACCGAGACGGATCGTCGAGTCCGACGACCAGCAATTCGGCGGCCGTCACCGGGTCGTTGGGCAGACCGATGGTTCGGGCGAAGACGTTGGTGCTGCCTCCGGGCAGGACGCCGAGGGCTGTGGACGTCCCGGCCACGCCCGTGGCCACCTCGTTGAGGGTGCCGTCGCCGCCGAACGCCACCACCAGATCCAGACCTCGTCGGGCAGCATCCTGGGCGAAACGGGTGGCATGGCCGCGCCGATTGGTTTCCACGACCTGAACATCGTGGCGGCGGGCCAGGGTGCGGTGGACGATGACCGTGTTGCGGGCCGTCACCGAGGAGGCGAAGGAATTGACCACCAGCAGGATTCGCACCGGGGCTGACGGTATCAGTCGAATCGGAACCCCCATTTTCCGCCTCGTCGGTGGGTCGTGCGTCACGGAGCGGAGGTCCGGAAGGGTTGTGTGAAACGGCGCACAAAGGAGCAGAATGACCGGCTATGAACGTCATCGTCTGTGTGAAACAGATCCCCGACCCCGCAAATCCCGGTGCCCTCGATGCGTCGACGCAGACCCTGAAGCGCGACGGCAAATTGATCCTCGACGAGTCCGACAGCTACGGCGTCGAGATGGCGTTGCAGTTGGTCGATGCCGCCGGTGGTGGCGAAGTCAGTTTGGTGTCCATGGCGCCGAATGGCGAGACTGCCGGTCTGCGCACCGCTTTGGCCATGGGCGCGGCCAAGGGCATCCTGGTTTCCGATCCGGCACTGCAGGGATCCGACGCTCTCACCACCGCCAAGATTCTCGCCGCGGCCATCACGCGACTCGGTGGCGCCGATCTGATCATCGCCGCCACGGAATCGAGTGACGGTTACACCGGTACGGTGCCCGAGCAGATGGCCGAGGTGCTCGGTCTGCCTTCGGTGACCTTTGCGAAGAAGGTGTCCATCGATGGCGGCGTGCTCAAGGCCGATCGTCAGACCGAAGCCGGATACGACGAAGTGACCTGCGCGCTTCCCGCGGTGATCTCCGTGACCGCCGGTGTGGTGGAGCCGCGGTATCCGAGTTTCAAGGGGATCATGGCTGCCAAGTCCAAGCCCGTCGAAGAGGTCACCGCATCGGATCTCGGCGTAACACCGGTCGGCTGGGCCGGAGCCGGTCAGAAGATCAGCAACGTCGCCCAGGCCGAGGCCCGAGCCGCCGGTGAAGTCATCGAAGACGACGGTGAGGCCTTCGGCAAGATCGTGGCCTTCCTCGAAGGCTTGAAGGTCATCTGAGCGCGGACGCTCACAACTGGACATCGCAGAGAACGAAGAGAACGGAACGAGACATGGCCATCAACAACATCTGGGTATTCGCTCAAGTTGCCAACGGCGCCCCGACCTCGGGGTCCCTCGAGTTGGTCACCAAGGCCCGATCGCTGGGCGGCACGGTGAGCGTGTGGGTCGCCGGTGACGGCAGTGCGGTCGCCGGTGCGGTCGGTGACCACGGCGCGTCCAAGGTGTACGCCGTGAACTACGGTTCGCATTTGGCCGGCGTTGCGGTGGCGGCCGCGATGAAGTCGGTGATCGACGGCGGAGATGCTCCCGACCTGGTGCTCTTTCCGCAGTCCTACGAGGGCCGTGACGTGATGGCCCGATTGTCGGTGAAGCTTGATCGCACGGTGCTCACCAACAACGTCGACATCGCGGTGAACGGCGACTCGGTGGACGTCACCACGCCCATCTTCGGTGGCAACACCTTGGTGACCACATCCTTCACCGGTGGCGCTCCATATCTCGCCTCGTTCCGTCCCAAGTCCTTCAACCCGGAATCGGCTGGCGGCGCGGCGGCTGCCGTGCAGTCGGTGTCGGTTCCCGATCTCGGAGCGAGCGGTTCGGCCTCGGTGACCGCAGTGCACGTGGAGGAGACATCCGGTCCGAAGTTGGACGAAGCCGACATCGTGGTGTCGGGTGGCCGAGGTCTCGGCGAGAGTGCCAAGTACGAGATGATCGAAACACTGGCCAAGTTGCTCAAGGGTGCGCCGGGTGCGTCACGAGCCATCGTGGATGCCGGTTGGGTGCCCTACAGCTATCAAGTGGGTCAGACCGGCAAGGTCGTCAAGCCGAGTGTGTACATCGCTGCCGGTATTTCCGGAGCCACCCAGCACATGGTGGGGATGAAGGGTTCGAAGAACATCATCGCCATCAACAAGGACAAGGAAGCCCCGATCTTCGGCATCGCCGATCTCGGCATCGTGGGTGACGTGCACAAGGTTCTGCCGAAGTTGATCGAAGCCCTACAGGGTCGCTGAAACCGACGACGGCGTCGTCTCGGCGTCGTCGTGAGCCTCGAGAACGATCGAGATGCCCTCTTCGGCGTCGTGAGCTGCGACCGAGAGGTCGTAGCCGTGTCGTCGTCCGGTGCGCCATCGAATCCACGTGAAAGCGTCCAGGGTTTCGCTCACGGCATCACCCAGTTCTCCGCGTCGATACAGGTCGTCCCAGTCTTCGGTGAACCCTCCGAGCGCGCCGAGCAACCACCACGTGGCGAAGCGGCCCGACGCCATTCCCCGTCGTCGACCGTGGGCACCCCCGCTGGCTCCGCACCACACCATCCACTGCAGCACTTGATGTGGCTCGAGCGTCGTGACCTCCACCTGATCGGCCGCAATGTGAGCGAGGGCATCGGATGGCGAACCTTCCACGACGATGATGCGGGCGCGACCACTCGAGAACGACGTCCACGGGTCGACCAAACGACGCAACGCATCGTCGGTGGCTTCGTCGACCAGAACGATTTCCGGATCGGCTGATACCGCGGTGAGCGGCCGCCATGTCTGGTGCCACCCGTCAGCTGGATTCGGGTGTGTGACGCTCACATCTCCGTACACCGGGAACGAGTACTCGGGTTCCCATGGCTGAAGTTCCAGGGGAACGTCCAGGACCGGGGTCGCAGCGCTGATTCCCGAAATCTCTTCCCCCCGCATGGATCGTTCATGGGCCACGAATTCGCGTTGTGGGCCGTCCTCCAAGTAGCTGGCGAGTTCGGACCAGGAGTGGTTCTGAGCGATCACTTCGGTGAGCGGGCCGATGCCGAAGCGACTGGCATCCTCGCGCAGGACCCGACTGGCCCATTCGGCCGGAGCCAACAGGGCCAATCGGTATTCGGCCAAGGTGGTGGCGGGCCAGACCTGACGTCCGGTTGAGATCGCCGAACGAGTGAGGGAACGCAAACGGAAGAGTCGGTCCCACTCCCGGGTGGCACACAGTGCGTCGATACCTCGGACCAGTTCGTCTGGATCGGCGCGGTCCACCATCCGTTCGAGGTCGGAGTCGTCCACTTCGGGTTCCGTCAGACCATCGGCCAGGGATAGCGGTGTCCGGAGGCGTCGATGGGGAATCGAGCCCCGGCCACGAGGAGACGTGATCGCTCCACCATTGCGGTGATTTCATCGGGACTCAACAATGAGTCCAGTTCCGATGGCGGATCATTCGCCAGAGCGTCGACGCTGGCGAGCAGTTCAGCGGGGATCTCCTCGCCGCCGAACTCCCAGATGACCGTCCGCAGTTTGAAGGACTCGGAGAAGCAGAGTCCATTGTCGATGGCCCAAATGCGATCCTCGGTATCGATGAGACAATGGCCGCTCTTGCGGTCGGTGTTGTTGGCCACGATGTCGAAGGCTGCGATCTTGCGAAACTGATCGTGCAGGTGGTCCTGCGCTTCGAACAGTGTGAAGTAGTGCTCTTCGAATCGGGCTTCGATGAACAATTGCACCGAACCCGTGCCGTGGGGTCCGTCCCGTTCGACCGTCGGTGGCACCACATCGATGCCCAGGCGATCGGACACGATGTAGGCAGCGATTTCCCGTTTGTAGAGCCCGGGAGGAAAATCCCAGAGCGGACGTTCTCCCCGAAGCGGTTTGTAGATCCCCCTGGTGGACGACGTCGCGTCACTGATCTCCACCAGAAAGGTGGCATTGCTGGAATAGGGCATCCGCCCGAGCACTTCGATCTCACCGGAGCGAAGCAATGACAACGGATCCCGGTCCGTGGTCTCAGTCGGTCTGTCGATGTTCGGCACGGATCGGATCGATCAGTTCATGCGCGGGCAGAAGTGACCGTCGGGGTCGATGGGTCGATCGCAATACACGCAGTTCGGTCGTCCGGCGGCGACGATGCGATCACTGTGATCGCAAAAGGCCATCGCCTGTGCAGCAGTCAGCCCGACACGGATTCGGGCGCCAGAGGTGATGTCCTCGTCGCTGTCGTCCTCGTCGTCCTCTTCGTCTCCGCTCGTGCTCTCGGCGATGGTGAGTTCCTTCAGATAGAGCGCGAAGCTCGCGCCAGAGGCGCTGAATTCCAGGGCGACGGCGCCAAGAACGAATTCCTCGTCGAGGGGCGTCTGCAGCGTCATCGCTGAGCGCGGCGGTTGGCCCTCGGGCACGGGGAGATCGGCCAGGGCCCGGCGCAAGTACGTGGAAATCGTGGCCACCTGCTGCTTTTCGCAGCGCACCGTGACGGTGCGCGGCGGGGTACGCGCCTGGAGATAGAAGACGCGGCGGCCTGGTTCGCCGACTGCACCTGCCGTGAAGACGTCCACATGTTCGAGATCGATGAAGGAGTCCATGTTCAGTCCATCACGAGGGGCGTAGGTCGCTGAGCGAGCCACCGGTGGAATTGACGGTGAGCACGGTGGGGCCATGTGGAGTGTAGAGAACTGCTGAGATCGAGCACGTGCTGATGACGATCCGCTGGAACAGATCGATATGAGAGCCCATGGCATGGGCGATCGCGGCTTTGATCGGATCGGCATGCGAAACGCAGACGATGGAACCGCCACGATGACGGGCGCAGAGTCGGTCGAGAGTGGATGACATCCGCGTCTGCATCTCGGTGAAACTCTCGCCGTTGGGAAACCTGAACGTGGAGGGAGCACGCTGCACCGTGGACCATTCGGGTCGCTTCATCAGTTCGGACAGTTCGGCTCCGGTCCAGTCTCCGAAATCGCACTCGAGAAGACCGCGATCGATCTGGGTGCGCAGACCGAGCGCCTTCGAAATGGGTGCCGCGGTCTGGCGGGCTCGCTCCAATGGCGATGCGTACACGGCTTGGACGTTTTTCATGGCTGCGATGCGTTGGGCGGCCAGTTCGGCCTGGGCGATACCGGCCTCGGCCAGGTTCAGGCCGGGAGCGCGACCGGGGAGAATCTTGCCGGTCGTGGGGGTCTGACCGTGGCGGACCAGGAGCACCAGGGTGGCATCGCGTCCGGGAGGTGTTCGCTTCGAGCGACTGGTGGACGGGCGGCGGACACGACCGGACATGACTGTGCCAACCTAGTGGTGTGGTGGCTGATTCGTCTCGTCGATCCCCGGCGAACGAGGAGGCTTCGACGGTGCTTCGCCGACTCGGGATGGAAATCGCCCAATGTCGGGCCTGTCCGCGTTTGGTGGCCTGGCGCGAAGAGGTGCAACGAGTCAAACGTCCGGCGTATGCCGATGACGTGTATTGGGGGCGAGGGGTCAGCGGATTCGGCGACCCCCTGGCTCGTGTGCTGTTCCTGGGCTTGGCCCCTGCCGCCCACGGAGCGAACCGCACCGGCCGCATCTTCACCGGTGATCGCAGTGGGGACTGGCTGTTTCGCGCCCTGTATCGGGCCGGCCTGTCGAATCAGGCCGACTCTCGACATCGCCTCGATGGATTGGAGTTGCGGGGAGCCTGGGTCACTTCTGCGGTCAAGTGTGCGCCTCCGGGAAACAAACCCACGCCCGACGAACGCGACGCCTGTCGAGGCTTCCTGCAACGCGAGATCGCCGCTCTCGAAGAACTTCGGGTGGTCGTCTGCCTCGGTGCGTTCGCGTACGAAGTGGCCTGTAGCGAATTCGGGGTACGACCGCGACCGCGATTTGCGCACGGCGCCGAAGTTCTCGCACCCCACGGCTTGCATCTGCTGTGTTCGTTCCACCCCAGCCAGCAGAACACCTTCACCGGCAGGCTGACCGAGGAGATGTTCGACGCGGTCGTGCGCCGTGCCGCACGGTTGTCGGCGGGCTGAACGGTTCAGCGGGCGAGCGCCAGACGAGTGGCGGCGGCCGCTTGCATGATGGCGGCCCAACCGTCGTCACAGAACTCACTCATGGAGAAGAAACCATGGATCTGTCCGTAATACCGCGTCAGCGAACACGGAACGCCAGCTGCGAGGAGGCGGCGGGCGTATTCCTCCCCTTCGTCGCGCAATGGGTCGTATTCGGCCGTGATCACCAAAGCCGGCGGTGCAGCGGACAACGTGGTCGCATCGGCGTGGAGGGGTGAAACATGGGGGTCCCGCTCGGATCCTGCGGCACCGCTCACATAGTGATCGCAGAACCATTTCATGCCGGCGGCGGTGAGGCGGTATCCGTTGGCGTTCTCTTGGTAGCTGGCCGAGGATCGGGTGGCATCGGTGACCGGATAGATGAGCATCTGGTAACGCAGTGGAACCACGTTCATGTTGGCGACGACCGCAGCCAGGTTTCCCCCAGCCGAATCGCCGCCCACGGCCAGGCGTGTCGGGTCGATATCCAGTCGAGCGGCGTTGGCGTGAGCCCACCGCAGGGCGTGAACGCAATCGTCCACCGGTGCGGGAAAGGGATGTTCAGGCGCCAAGCGGTAGTCGACGCTCAACACCGCATGGCCCATGGCGTTGGCCAATTTGCGACACACGTCGTCGTGGGTGTCGAGGCTGCCGATGACCCAGCCGCCTCCGTGGTAGTAGACGAGCAGACCGAGACCGGAAGCTTCGCTCGGTCGGTAGAGCCGCACGGGCACACCGTCGGCATCGATGTCTCGAATCTCGTGCACCGACACGGTGGAAGGTGCGGCCATGGCTTCCATCCCGGCGCGCGCGGTCACCGGATCCTGGGTCTCCAGAGGCGGAGCCCCGAGGGCCTCCATGGCGGCGAGCAGTGCAGAGGTTTGCGGATGTAGCGGCACGGGACGATCATGCCACCGAGCGGATAGGTGTGCCGACTCGGTGATCAGGGTTGGCGATCGACCGACAGTTCGGTTCCGCGCACCAGCCGCTGCAAGTTCGGCCAGTGTCTCCAAACCATGAAACCACAGAGTCCGAGGCCGGCCAGGAATTCGCCGAGAGGACGACCGGCGATGAGCAGAGCCGTCGGGAATCCGACGGTGATCGCCAAGGAACCGAGAGAACTCTTCTTGGAGATCTTCATCACCACGAACCAGAGCACCGCCATCACCGCTCCGATCAGGGGGTAGAGCGCGATCATGCCACCTCCGGCAGTGGCGACGCCCTTGCCACCTTTGAACCGACGAGTCACGGGGAAGACGTGTCCGAGCACTGCGGCACCGACGAGCACGTAGCCCCCACCGTGTCCGGCCAGGAGGTACCCGATGATTGCAGAGATGGCCCCTTTCAATCCGTCGAGGACGAAGACCAGAATTCCGAGGCGGCGCCCGAGCAGGCGGCTGACGTTGGTGGCACCAGGGTTGCCGGATCCGCTTTCCATGATGTCGATTCCCCGGGACCGAGCGATCAGCAGCGCGCTCGGGAATGTGCCGAGCAGGTACGCGAGCGGAGTCAGGAGGATGGCGACGAGCACCGCACCATCATGGCAGATCACGTCGCGCCCTTCGCTTCGTCCTGGCTCTCCATGTCGCGAGCCGTGCGCGGTCGTGGGTACCCATGCCGGTCATGG